>CAIKXW010000205.1 GCA_903831485.1 uncultured Alphaproteobacteria bacterium
ACGGACTGATCATCGAGACGTCGGCGCGCAACGCCCGCGAGGTCGCACAGGCGTGGACGCCCTGGTTCGCGGCGCCGTTCGTTCGGATCGAGATTGCTGAAGGGTTTGGCGACATCGACGTTGCCGATGCCCTGAAGGATTTCAAGGGGCCTGTGCTGGTGCTCGGCGGCGAGAGGGATGGCACGCTGCCGGTTCAGCTGGCCCGCTCAGTGGGCAAGGCGCTGAAGGATGAGGGCATCGCTGCGGAGTATGTCGAGTTCGTGGGCGGTGGGCATTCGGACCTGATCGTGCAGGATACGTTTGCGGATGTGGTCGCGGCGTTCTTTGCGCGGGTTTCCGCTACCTGAGTCATTCTCGGCCGAACGAAGTGAGTACCGCGAATGCCGGTTGAGAGCTTCATGCGTAGTCTTGCGAGTTCCCGCGCTTCTACAACCGATGTTCTCGGGATGCGCCTTCGGCTTACCCGAGAATGACTCTGAGAGGCTTGATCCCCACCCTAATCCGCCCGACATACGCACTATGTTCGGTGACCTGTACCACAATCGCGTTCTGGAGCTGGCGGCGGACATTCCGCATGTCGGCCGGCTCGGCGATGCGCAGGGGTCGTCGCTGAAGGTGTCGCGCGTGTGCGGGTCCACCGTGGAGGTGGATGTGAAGCTCGACGCGGAGGGGCGCATCGCGGAGATCGCGGTGGAGCCCAAAGCGTGCGCGCTGGGGCAGGCTGCGTCATCGATCCTGACACGGCATGCGGTGGGGCGCTCACTCGAGGAGATCGAGGCGGCGCGCGATGCGTTGCGCGCGATGCTGAAGGATGGGGCGGAGCCGCCTGATGGCCTTTTCTGGGAGCTGCGTCACCTGCAGCCGGTGCGGGAATACCCGCCGCGTCATATCTCGACGATGCTGGCGTTTGATGCCGCGGTCGAGGCGATGCGGAAGGCGCTGGGGGTGGCGTAACTATCGCCGGTGAGCCGCCTCATCCTTCGAGACGGCCTTTGGCCTCCTCAGGATGAGGGCTTTCCCAGTATCGGTGATCGTGGAGAGGCATCATCCTGAGGAGCGGACGAAGTCCGCGTCTCGAAGGACGAGGCCGTGTTCACAGCTGTCTATTTCGGCGAGATCTTCCAGATCTCTCCATTCGCATCATCCGTCAGCACGTAGAGCATGCCGCCCGGCCCTTGCCGCACGTCGCGGATGCGTTTGCACTTGTCGCGCAGCAGTTTCTCCTCGCCGACGACGCGGCCGTTTTCCATGTCGAGGCGGATCAGTTGCATGCCCGAGAGGCCGCCGGCGAAGACGTCGCCGCGCCAGCTGGGGAAGGCTGCGCCATCATAGATCGTCATGCCGGACAGCGCGACCGAGGGCGTCCAGAAGTACACGGGCTGTTCGAGGCCGGCCTTCTGCGTCAGGCCGCCATTGAGCAGCTTGCCGTCATTGTCGCGGCCGTAGGAGATAAGTGGGAAGCCGTAGTTCTTGCCGGCCTGGATGACGTTCAGTTCGTCGCCGCCGCGCGGTTCGTTCTCGATCAGCCAGAGTTCGCCCGTGGTCGGGTGAAGCGTCATGCCCTGCGGATCGCGGATGCCAAGGGCGTAGACCGATGGGTCGGCGCCCTTGGTGGGGACGAAGGGGTTGGAGCCGGGGATGGTGCCGTTGGTGTTGATGCGCAGCACCTTGCCCTGCGGGCTGCCGAGGTTCTGGACGCTTACATAAGGCGTGATGATGTCGGCTGTCTGGATGAAGAGCGTCGAGTCCGGCGCCTGGACGATGCGGCGCGGGATCATGCCGGGGCCTTCCTTGAGGACGGTGTAGTCCTCGAGCGACTTGCCGTCGGCAGAGAGTTTCGCGCGCACGACGGAACCGGTCATCGGCTTGCCTTCCGGCGTCGTGACGTAGGCGAGATAGAGCATGCGGTTGCTCGCGAAGTCGCGGTCCAGGATGACGTCGTGCATGCCGAACAGGCGGATGGCGTTCTTGATCACCGGCGTGCCCGTGACCGGATTGGAGGTCTTGCCGTCTGCCGAGATAAGGCGGAGACCCTCGCCGCGGATGGTGACCAGCATTTCGCCGGACGGCAGGAAGGCGAGCGCCCAGGCGTTCGGCAGGCCGGAGGCCACGACGTCCAAATTGTAGTCCTGCGAGGACTTGATGCGCGGGGCGCGGGTCTGGTCGGGCATCATCGGGGTGGGGCGGTAGTCGTCGCCGGCATTGCGAGGGACGCCGCACTTTTCGAGGCTGAGTTCGTCTTCAGCGTAGGTCATGGCCAGCTGTTCGGGCGTCGGCTTGGGCGCGACCTGGGCCAAGGCTTGGGGGGCGAAGGCGGCGGGAGCGAACACGGCCCCGGCGGCGAGGGCGATCAGCAGTCGTTTCATGTCTAGTTCCGTCCTGGCTTCAGCTTCGAAAGTGCGCACCGCGCCGAATTCATAGACGCTGCAACGCGCCACACTTCAAGTGTCGGCGCTGCGGGACTAGAAGCGACTCACGGCAAGCCCCGGCATCAGGCAGGGACTTGCGTCGGGGAAGGGACATCGTCTTGGACGATATACCCAAAAGAGGATCTTCCGCTGTCGTGGAGGCAGATGCGGCGTACGACAAGTTCGTCGAGGACAATCTCAAGCGGAACTATCTCGGCCACTATGTGCACGGCATGCTCGGAATGACCGGATTTCGGCTGGTCAACACGCCGACCTTCGTGCCGGCCTATCTGCATTCGATATCGGGTTCGGACTTCTGGGTCGGCATCGGTACCAGCCTGCAGCAGCTGGGCATGATCGTGTCGCCGATCATTGGCGCATCCCAGATCGAGCATCGCAAGAAGGTGATGCCGGTGTCGGTCACGCTGGGCGTGCTGATGCGGGTGCAGATCCTTGGTCTGGCGATTTCGGGCTGGTTCATGGTTGGGCCGGTGGCGCTGGCCTTTGCGCTGCTGTTCCTGTTCCTGCTCGGCTTCTTCCAGGGGCCTCAGCGCGTGGCATTCCAGCTTCTGCTTGCGAAAGTAATCCCGATCCGGCTGCGGGGCAGGCTGCAGGCGTGGCGCAATCTCACGGGCGGGCTGATCGCCGCGCTGCTGTCCTACTTCGCGGGCTCGTGGCTGGTGGCCAACCATGTCTGGGGCAATGGCTATGCGACGACATTCTTCGTTGCGTTCGTTCTGACGAGCCTCGGCCTGACGGCGCTGCAGTTGCTGATGCGCGAGCCGGAGCCGCCGACGGTGCGGGCGCGCAAGAGCCTGCGCGAGCGTGTTAAGGACGTGCCGGGCCTGATGCGCGAAGATGACGGGTTCTTCTGGTTCATGGTCGCGCGTTCGCTGGTGATGGGCTCGCGGATCGGGCAGCCCTTCTTCTTCCTGTTCGCGATCTTCTCGCTCGGCATCACGGCGGAGGCGCAGCCCGAGGCGTTCGGCGCCACGCTGGCTGTCTTGTCGATCGCCTACATGGGCGCGGACACGCTCTCGAACCTGGTGTGGGGCTATCTCGCTGACAGGCAGGGCTTTCGCTCAACCTTCGTCATCTCGACGGCAATGAACATTGCAGGCGTCGCGGGTCTGATGCTTGGAAACTCCCTGGAGACCTATGCTCTGACGTTCGTTCTGATCGGCGCGGGGCAGTCTGGGTTCAACATGTCGACCAGCAATATCGTGCTCGAGTACGGACACCCGCACGACGTGCCGATGCGTATGGCGCTGTCGAACACGGCCGAGGGAGCGGCGGGGGCGCTGGCGCCGCTGGTGGGGGCGGGGCTTGTTATGGTGTGGGGGTATCACGCGGCGTTCGTGGCCACGGTGGTGACAATGGCGGTCGCGCTTGTGGTGACGATCTGGAAGGTGGATGAGCCTCGGCGGCGGCGAGTCGTCGCCCCCGGCCAAGACGATGGCGAAATCTAGCAGCCCTGCTTCCGGGCCGAGAGCCGGCGCTCGGCCTGCTCCAGAAGCTCGAGGAACTGCTCGGAGGTCGGGTCGTCGGTGGCGAGGGCATCCACGGGGTAGATCTCGCGCAGGGGGGCCGCAAAGCGTCTCGTCCGCCACATGACGTTGGTAGAGGTACGCGTCGGCTGATCGAGGTCTTTTGTCACGCTGTTTCCCAATGTCTGCGAGAAGAGACGCCCGGCGGCACGGAGCGTTCCGCGTTCGCTTCCACTGGTCGCAGCTATTGTCCAGGCCCAACGAAAATCGGCGCGGTCCGTGAAGGATCGCGCCGATTCGTTTATCATAGGTTAGCAAAACCTTACTTGATCTCCGCCAGCTCGCTAGCCCTTGTAGGCTGAGCCGCGGCCGTCCTTCTTCCGCGCTTCCATGTCGGCCAGCAGGACGTTGATGCGTCCGATCAGCTTGTTGATGTCGCCATTGTTTCGGTCGAGATAATTCACGAACTGGGCCTGTTGTTCCTGGGCCAGCCAGAGCACGGAGCCGCCGAGTTCAATGCCGACGTCGCGCACGCGATAGTTCTGGCCGTCCTGGCTCAGCAGCACATCCCAGTAGACTTTCGTGTCCTTGCCGGTCTGCGAGTTCTTGATCACGGACTCGACGGTGGAGCGCTGCGGACCGTCATCCTTCGAGCCGGTGACGCGCAGCCCCTCGCCGCGGAACTGGTCGAAGTGAACCTGGTAGACTTCGAGGGCGTAGGTTTCGAAGATCTTGGAGTACTTGTTGAAGTCCGCCTCGCTCAGCGAGCGTGAGTTCGTGCCAATGACACGGCGCGCGATCGAAGGCATGTGCGCGAACTTGTTCATGTACTCGCCGAACTTCTTCTCGCGCTGTTCGGCCGTGAGCGAGCGGTCGTTGAGCACGCTCAACACCGAGTTCGCGTTGGTCTGTACGTAGGCCTCGGATTTCTTGTCAGCGAAGGCCGCCGGCGCGAATGCGCTCGCTACCGCAACGGCTGCAAGCATGCTCGTGAGTTTCATCGAAGTCTCCACGTACGACCCGTTCAGAAGTCTAGTTCGTCATCCGTCAGTTCTGGGGCGTCATTCGGCTCATCATGGGGAATTCCGATGTCGGCAGCCCTTGTGCGGCCATACAAACGCCTGAGTGTGGTATAGGGATCGATCTGCTGGCGCAGCTCGTCAAACGTTTCGATCGCGTTCTCGCGCGCATTGACGCCGCCGAGCGCCATGGCGCCAAGACGGATCGCATCGTCATTCTCGAACTGCGGATAGTTGAGCGGATTGAGCGCGACGTCGCCGCCCTTGCCGACGATATCCCGCGTGTTCGTTGGTCCGAGTAAGGGAAGGACAATGAAGGGGCCGGGGTCGACGCCCCAGACGCCGAGCGTCTGTCCGAAGTCTTCCGTCGTCCGCTGCATGCCCATGGTGGAGGCTGGATCGAACACGCCAGCTATGCCTACTGTGGTGTTCACCACGAACCGACCCAGCGTCGCGCCAGCGTCCGGAAGCTTGCCCTGCAGCAGGTGGTTCACGAAGGTCATGGGCTCGCCGAGATTGTTGGAGAAGTTGCCCACGCCCTCGCGGATCGGCTCGTTCGTCACCGCGCGGTAGCCGTAGGCGACGGGTTCGATGACCGCCTTGTCCAGCCCTTCATTGAAGGCGAACATCTGGCGGTTGAATTCCTCGTAAGGATCAGGGTTATCCGCCGTAACGCTGGCGCACCCGGCTGTGAACAGCGCCGCAAAGGCGGCGGCGCTACAGGAAAGACGAACGTGGATTGGTCGCATGTCGATACGTTCTCACACCGCTGGGCGGATATGTGGCCGGTTTACGTTAGGATCAACCTGCACGTACCACGGTCCCCAAGGCAATCTTGCCGTAGGATGAGCAGGAGCCGGGCCAAATCATGCCCGCGGCTTGAGTTCATATAAGGATATGTTTATATCGTTATATGCATCCCGTGGCTCTTGCACACCTCGTCACGCAACTCCGCGCCGCCGGCGAGATCACGCGGGCGCGGATTCTCGCCCTTCTGGCGCATGGCGAGCTGTCCGTGGGCGAGCTTGCACAAGTGCTGAACCAGAGCCAGCCGAGACTTTCGCGTCACCTCAAATTCCTTACGGGTGCAGGGTTGATCGAGCGGCTGCCCGAAGGGGCGTGGGTGTTCTATCGGTTGCCGGCTGAGGGAGGCGCGCGGGCTCTGGTCGACACCCTGATCGCATCCGTCGATACGCACGACCCCGAACTCAAGCGCGATCTCGATCGGCTGCGTGATGTGAAGGGCGAGCGAGCAGAGGCGGCGGGCCAGTATTTCGCGCGCGTGGCGGACGAGTGGGACCGGCTGCGGGCGCTGCACTATGCAGAAGCCGACATCGAGAAGGCGGTGCTCGCCGCGGCAGGGCCGGGACCGTTCGATCTGGTCGTGGATTTCGGCACTGGCACCGGCCGCATGCTGACCCTTTTCGCGGGCATGGCGCGGCGGGTGGAGGGGATCGACCTGTCGCACCAGATGCTCACCGTCGCGCGCAGCAAGCTGCAGGATGCGGGCGCAGCCAACGCCTCGGTGCGCCATGGCGATGCGACGGCATCACCGTATGCGGACAGCTCAGCCAGTCTCGTGATCATCCATCAGGTGTTGCATTTCCTCGACGATCCTGGCCGCGCGCTCGTCGAAGCGGCGCGGGTGCTGGCGCCGGGGGGCAGTCTGATCGTCGTCGAGTTTGCGCCGCACACGCTGGAGCACCTGCGGACTGAGCACGCGCATCGCCATCTCGGCGTGAGCGAGGCCGACATGGCGCGGTGGGCCGATCGCGCCGGGCTGACCGTGAAGGCCGCCAAGACATTTGGCGCCCCCGGCGGCGAAAAGGGAATTTCGGTGATGGTGTGGTCTGCCGACAGCCAGAAGGCCGCCCAATCATCACCGGGCAAGAGGTCCGCAGCATGAAGACGCCGACAGTTTCTTTCGAATTCTTTCCGCCGAAGAACGCGGAAATGGAAAGCAAGCTCTGGGATTCTGTGAAGCGGCTTGAGCCGCTCGCGCCGTCCTATGTGTCGGTGACGTATGGCGCCGGCGGCTCCACGCGCGAGCGGACGCACGGCATCGTCAAAAAGATGGCGGAAGAGACGTCGCTCAAGCCGGCAGGGCACATCACCTGCGTGGCTGCGACGAAGGACGAGATCGACCAGGTGCTGCGCGATTATTGGGACGCGGGCGTGAAGCGCGTGGTTGCACTGCGTGGTGATCCGACGGCCGGCATTGGAACGCGTTATGAACCGCACCCGGGGGGCTATGCCTACGCCAACGACCTTATCGCCGGCGCGCGCAAGATCGCGGACTTCGACATCTCTGTTGGCTGCTATCCGGAGGTCCATCCGGATGCGCCGTCGCTGAAGGCGGAGATCGAGAACCTGAAGCGCAAGTTCGATGCGGGCGCGACGCGGGCGATCACGCAGTTCTTCTTCTACCCGGATGTGTACTTCAAGTTTCTCGACCAGGCGCGGGCGGCGGGCATCACGCAGCCGATCGTGCCGGGCATCATGTTGCAGTCCAACTTCAAGGGGCTGAAGCGCATGGCGGATCTGTGCGGGACGGCGATCCCGACGCGTATCGCCGATCTCTATGACGGCCTGGATGGCGACGCGGAGACGCGCGATCTGGTGACAGCGCATGTGGCGGCTGAACTGTGTCACCGGCTCGCGGAGCAGGGCGTCGATCACTTCCACTTCTACACGATGAACCGTGCGGGCCTGTCGCTGTCGACTTGCCGGTTGCTAGGCATCAAGCCCGAGGCCAAGGCATGAGTGATCCCGCGATCCGCATTGCGCTGGTGACGCTGGGCGTCGAGGATCTCGCGCGCGCCTCCGCCTTCTATGAAGCCATGGGTCTGAAGCGGTCGCGCGCCTCTCAGTCGACATTCTACATGTACGACATGGCCGGCGTTGTACTGGCGCTGTTTCCGAAGGACATGCTCGCCGAGGATGCGGGCGTGCCGGGCGAGGGACACGGCTTTCGCCGCGCGACGCTGGCGTGGAATGTGGCGGATGCGGCGGCGGTTGATGCCGGCTTTGCGCGCGTGATGGCTGCGGGCGCTATCAGCCTGAAGCCGCCGTACAAGACGTCATGGGGCGGATATGTCGGACACTTTGCCGATACAGAGGGGCACCTCTGGGAGATCGCGCACAACCCTTTCTTTCCGCTGGACGCCAATGGCGCGGTTTCGGTTCCACCCCCTCGCGAAGGAGTCAAACAATGACCCGGCAGGAACGCATTGCGAAGCTGAAGCAGACCGCGAAGGAGCGCGTCCTGATCCTCGATGGATCGTGGGGCGTGATGTTCCAGAAGATGGGGCTGCAGGAGAGCGATTATCGCGGCGAGCGGTTTGCGACCCACGCGGGGCAGATGAAGGGCAACAACGACATCCTGTGCCTGACGCGGCCGGACCTCGTGGCGAAGCTGCACGAGATGTATTTCGACGCCGGCGCCGACATCTCCGAGACGAACACGTTCTCCGCGACGACGATCGCTCAGGACGATTACAAGCTCGACGCGAACGCGGTGTGGGACATCAACTATGAAGGCGCGCGCATCGGGCGCGAGGTGGCGGACAGGTTCACGGCGAAACAGCCCGACAAGCCGCGCTTCCTCGCCGGCTCAATGGGGCCGCTGAACAAGATGTTGTCGATGTCGTCGGACGTGAACGATCCTGGCGCGCGGCTCGTCGATTTCGATGAGGTTTACCGCGCCTATCGCGACCAGGTGCGGGCGTTGAACGAGGGTGGGGTGGACCTCTACCTGATCGAGACGATCACCGACACGCTGAACTGCAAGGCTGCGATCAAGGCGATCATGGATCTTGAGTCTGAGGGTCTTGAGCATCTGCCGATCTGGATCTCGGGGACGATCACCGACCGTTCGGGCCGCACGCTGTCGGGCCAGACGACGGAGGCGTTCTGGAACTCGGTGAAGCACGCCAAGCCGTTTGCCGTCGGCTTCAACTGCGCGCTGGGCGCCGACCTGATGCGCCCGTTCATCGCCGAGATGGCGCGCGTGGCGGACACGCTTGTCGCGGCTTATCCGAACGCCGGCCTGCCCAACGAGATGGGGCAGTATGACGAGCAGCCGCACGAGACGGCGCACGCGGTGGAATCGTGGGCGAAGGAAGGGCTGGTGAACATTCTCGGCGGATGTTGCGGAACCACGCCGGATCACATCCGGCATGTTGCAGAGTCGGTGAAGGGCATTGTGCCGCGCCAGCCGCCTGTGCGCGCCAAAGCGCTGCGGCTTGCCGGGCTCGAACCGTTTGAGTTGGCGTGATGGCCAAGTTCTACGACAGCCTGAACGACAAGCATGTCGCCTTCATTGAGGCGCAGAAGATGTTCTTCGTGGCGACGGCGCCGCTGTCGGATGCTGGGCGTGTGAACCTGTCGCCGAAGGGCTATGACAGCTTTCGGATCATCGGACCCAATCGCGTGGCCTATGCCGATCTTGGCGGGTCGGGTGCGGAGACGCTGGCGCATGTTCGCGAGAACGGGCGGATCACATTCATGTTCTGCGCCTATGACGGTGCGCCCAACATCATGCGGCTCTATGGTCGCGGCGAGGTGATGCAGTTCAACGATCCGGGCTTTGCGGGGGAGATCGCGAAGTTTGCGCCGGGTCATGAGCGCGCCCGCGACATCATCTTCGCGGACATCCATCAGGTGCAGGACAGCTGTGGCTGGGGTGTGCCGTTCTACGAGTTCAAGGGCGAGCGCGAACAGTTGCGCCGCTTTATCGATCACATGGAGCGTGATGCCTGGCACGAGAGCCGGTTGATGAAGAACGCGCAGAGCATTGATGGTCTGCCGGGAATGCAGCGCACGAAAGCGGCAGAATGATGCGGTTTGCAGTAACAGCGTTTGCAGCGTTGGGCCTTGGCGGCTGCGTCATCGCGGATGTGACAGGGGTGGCGGACACCTCGCCTGCGGGCGCCATCCAGCGGCAGTATGCGTCGCCGACGGCGTTCTACGCCAGGCACATCGTCATCCCGCCGGGCTACGCGACGATCCGACTGCCGGGGATCATCCCCGATGAAGGCGCGTTCAGCGGCGATACTGAGGCGCAGGCCGAGAGCGTGTTCCGCAAGATCGCCGCTTCGCTGAAAGAGGCGGGCGCCAGCGAGGGCGACGTTGTCGCGATGACCGTTTATCTCGCCACGCCCACGCCGGGCGGGAACATGGATTTCGACGGCATGATGCGCGCTTATGGCCGGCATTATGGCAGCGATGCACAGCCCAATCGGCCTGTGCGCTCGACGGTGCAGGTCGCGGGCCTTGTGCGGCCGGGCATACTGGTCGAGATCGAAGTCACGGCCGCTGTGCCGGCCTCCCGCTAGTTCAAGCGAAGTAAACGCATGACCCAATCCACCGCCTCCTTCATCAACATTGGCGAGCGCACGAACGTCACCGGATCGGCGGCGTTCAAGAAGCTGATTGTCGAGGGCAGGTATGCCGAGGCGGTCGATGTCGCGCGCCAGCAGGTGCAGAACGGTGCGCAGATCATCGACGTCAACATGGATGAGGGGCTGCTGGATTCGAAGGCGGCGATGCGCACTTTCCTGCGCCTGATCGCGGCTGAGCCGGATATCGCCAAAGTTCCGATCATGGTGGATTCCTCGAAGTGGGATGTCATCGAGGAAGGCCTGAAGAACGTCCAGGGCAAGGCGATCGTCAACTCGATCTCGATGAAGGAGGGCGAGGCCCAGTTCCTCGATCAGGCGCGCAAGGCTTTGAGCTATGGCGCGGCTGTGGTGGTCATGGCGTTTGACGAGCAGGGGCAGGCTGATACCGCTGCGCGCAAGTACGAGATTTCGAAGCGCGCCTACGATCTGCTGGTCGGCATCGGCTTTCCGCCGGAAGATATCATCTTCGACCCAAACATTTTCGCCATCGCGACCGGGATCGAGGAGCACAACAACTACGCCGTCGATTTCTTCGAGGGCGTGAGGATGATCAAGCAGAACCTGCCCTATGCGCGGACGTCGGGCGGGCTGTCGAACGTGTCGTTCTCGTTCCGCGGCAACGAGCCAGTGCGACGGGCGATGCACTCGGTCTTCCTCTATCACGCCATCAGGCTTGGCTTTGACATGGCGATCGTGAATGCCGGCCAGCTGGATATCTACGACAACATCGATCCGGAGCTGCGCGAGCGCGTGGAGGATGTGATCCTCAACCGCCGGCCGGATGGCACGGACCGTTTGCTCGAAATCGCGGAACGCTATCGCGGCCAGAAGGGCGAAGTGCAGAAGAAGGACCTGCGCTGGCGCGAGAAGCCGGTGAAGGATCGCCTGGCGCATGCGCTGGTCAACGGTATCACGGAGTTCATCGTCGAGGATACCGAGGCTGCGCGCCTTGAAGTGGAGCGTCCGCTGCACGTCATCGAAGGGCCGCTGATGGACGGCATGAACATCGTTGGCGACCTGTTCGGCGCCGGCAAGATGTTCCTGCCGCAGGTGGTGAAGTCGGCGCGCGTGATGAAGGCGGCGGTCGCGCACCTGCTTCCCTACATGGAAGAGGAGAAGCTGCGCACCGGCATGGCCGACAAGTCCAACGGCGTTGTCATCATGGCGACGGTGAAGGGCGATGTGCACGATATCGGCAAGAACATTGTCGGCGTGGTTTTGCAGTGCAACGGCTACAAGGTGATCGACCTTGGCGTGATGGTGCCGGCGGAGCGGATTCTCGAAGCTGCGGCGAACGAGAATGCCGACATGATTGGCCTGTCCGGCCTGATCACGCCGTCGCTCGACGAGATGGTCTATTTCGCCTCCGAGATGCAGCGTCTGGGCATCCGCAAGCCTCTGCTGATCGGCGGCGCCACGACCAGCCCGGCGCATACCGCCATCAAGATCGAGCCGATGCTGAGCGACGCGCCGGTGATCCACGTGCTGGACGCAAGCCGCGCGGTCGGCGTCGTCTCGCAGCTGATGAGCGATGAAACGCGCGACAGGTTCTGGGGCGAGACGAAGGTCAAGTATGCGAAGATCCGCGAGTCGCGCTCGGGCGGGCAGGCGAAGGCGCGCGTGAGCCTGGATGCCGCGCGCGAGATGGCGCCCAAGATCGACTGGGCAGGCTACACGCCGCCGAAACCGAGCTTCCTTGGTGTGCGCGAGATCGAGGCGGATCTTGCGACACTCGCGCGCTACATCGACTGGACGCCGTATTTCGCGAGCTGGGATCTGGTCGGCCGCTATCCGATGATCCTTGAGGACGATGTGGTTGGTGAGGCGGCGCAGTCGTTGTGGAATGACACGCAGGCGATCCTGCAACGCATGATCGGCGAGCAGTGGATCCAGGCGCGCGGCGTTGTCGGCTTCTGGCCGGCGAACCGGGATGGCGATGATGTCATTGTCTGGAAGGACGAAGCGCGCAAGGCAGAGATCGCCCGCTTCTTCACGCTACGCCAGCAGATGGAGAAGACGAACGAGAAGGGCCAGCTTGCGCTCGCCGATTTCGCAGCCTCCAGAGGCGCAGACTATATCGGCGGCTTCGCGGTTACCGCTGGGCATGGCGAGATGGAGATGTCGAAAGCCTTCATCGAAAAGGGTGACGACTATTCCTCGATCATCGTGAAAGCGCTGGCCGATCGCTTCGCTGAAGCGTTTGCGGAATACCTGCACGAGCGTGTCAGGCGCGAGTTGTGGGGTTACGTACCTGACGAGGGTCTGACGAACGACGACCTCATCAGCGAGAAGTACCAGGGCATCCGCCCGGCGCCGGGCTATCCCTCACAGCCGGACCACACCGAGAAAGCAACCCTGTTCAGACTGCTTGATGCGACTGCGAAGGCCGGCATCGAACTCACCTCGAGCTTTGCGATGAACCCGCCGGCATCGGTGTCGGGCCTCTATTTCTCTCATCCGGAAGCTGTTTATTTCGCGGTCGGCCGCATCGAGAAGGACCAGGTCGAGGATTATGCCCGCCGCAAAGGCTGGGACCTTGCGACAGCCGAGCGCTGGTTGAGGCCTGTACTCAACTACTAGCTACGCAACGGTATCGCCGCGCGCATCTATGCTTCTGGCGGCACGCGTGGGGCAGCACCTCCTGCGGCGTAGGTTTTTCTATTGACCTCAAGGGTATTCCCCAATCTCCTGTGTGTCGTGGCGTGGTTCGATAGGCATTTAGGTTGCCCGATTCACACATAAAAAAGGACGACTGGGCCACATGGTCACACGTCGCCAGGGGAGGACGCATCGTGAGGCAATGGAGACGGGCGCTCGTCCTGGCCGTCAGCGCGTTCGCGCTCGGCGAGACAGCGCTGGCGCAGGATACGACACAGCAGCCCCAGGCAGCGTCCGCGGAAGACGCGGTCCAGACATTCGAGCCGGCCTTCTTCGCACGGTTCAATCCCATCACGGCTGAGGACATGGTTCGCCAGCTTCCCGGCTTCAGCCTCGATGAAGGCGCAGACCTTCGCGGCTTCGGCGCGACAGCGGGCAACGTGCTGATCGACGGACAGCGGCCCAGCAGCAAGACCAGCCTGCGGGATGAACTCGGGCGTATCGCTGCGGGATCGGTGCTGCGCATCGAACTGATCCGGGCGTCTGCCGCTGGCGATCTCGATGTGCGGGGCTACACGGAACTCGCCAACGTGGTGTTGAAGCCAGCGACCGGCATGCAGGTCTCGACGACGTTTGCGGCGACGACGCGCTGGTACGAGCAGGGGCGCGTCGGCGCGCAGGTCGGCGCCACGCGCGCGTGGAAGACGGACAATCTCGGATTCCGCCTTGCGCTGCAGGGCACCAACCTCGGCGAGCGCGAGGAAGTGGCGGCGACGTTGCGCAGCGGGCTGGGCGCCATCGTACGCACGCAGGACGAATTCTATCAGCAGCAGGCCGGCGAGCTTCTGGTCACCGGCGCCGCGAACTGGACGCCGACGCCGCGCGACACCTTGAATGCCAACTTCCGTATCCTCCCGCGGCTGTTCACCAACAATGCGGCGGGCAGCGTCCGGCTCCCGAACGGCACGAGTATCGGCGCCATCTCCTCCGAGTACGAAGAGAAGGACATCCTTTATGTCGATCTCGGCGGCGACTACGAGCACAAGTTCGACGGACAAAACGCGGTCAAGCTGATCAACGTCAACCGCCTGGTGAACTGGCGGCCGCAACAGGTGATCACGCAGAACGTGCTCGGCCTTCCGCAGGCTGATCAGATCGACAATTCGGACAATCGCGCCGGTGAGCATGTGGTTCGCGGCGTCTGGACGACGCGCCCCGATACGCAACACACGATCGAGACGGCGCTGGAGGGCGCGTACAACTATCGGCGCGTCGACCGCCAGAGTCTGGCTGGTCCCATTGGCGGACCGTTTGCGCCGCAAGCCGTCGCTGTTGCATCGACCAAGGTCGAGGAAGACCGCATCGAAGCCTCGATCAATGACGTCTGGCGCATGAGCCAGCAGCTCACGCTTGAGGCAGGCTTCAACTTCGAAGCCTCGACCATCTCGCAGACGATTACCCAGCCGCCTTCGCCCGACATCGAACGCGACTTCACATACTCCAAGCCGCGGTTCGTTGCGACATGGCTGCCAAACGCGGAAGATCAGTGGCGTCTCTCCATCGTGCGCGATGTCTCACAACTCGATTTCGGCGATTTCGCGACAGGTCTTCCGACGATCGGCAACACGTCGGCGAATGTGGGCAATCCGTTTCTTGAGCCCGAGCAGACCTGGAAGAGTAGCCTGCAGTGGAAGCGCCCGCTTGGGCCGCGCGGATCGATTTCGATCACCGGATTCTATGACGACATCGAGGACACGCAGGACTTCATCAACGCGCAGGATATCGTCGAGATCGGAATCGATCGCGGCACCCCGGTCACGGCGCCGCCTTTCTGTGTGACCCCGGCTTTCACCGCGAGCTTCTGCAGCGCTGTCGGCAATATCGGCGATGGCAAGCGCTGGGGCGGACGCATCGAAGCGACCTTGCCGCTGGATGGCGTGGGTGTCGGCGGCGGCCTGCTGAAGCTCAATCTCGGCGCGCAGGATTCCGAGGTAAGGGATCCGGAGACGCTGGAGACGCGGCAGATTTCCAGCGAGCAGGAGTTCGACTGGCTCGCCGAGTTCAGGCAAGACGTCACGTCGATGAAGTTCGCCTGGGGTGGCAAGGTCAACAGTGTGGGGCCAGTTCCGTATTACCGTGCGGACCGTCTTGAAGTGACCGAGCCAAAAGACCCCAATGTCGATCTCTTCGTTGAGACGACAGCATTGCTTGGCGGCTTGCTGGTGCGCGTGACGGCTGCAAACCTGCTCGACGTGGAACGGGAAACTGACCGGCAGTATCATGTGTCCGGGTTGGATGAGTTTCGTTCGTCCACGCTTGGCCGCAACGTGACGCTGACACTAGCAGGCGCGTTCTAGCCTCGCGCGAGCATACCGCGCGCCGCCGCGCGGCCAGTCGCCATGCAGGCCTGCAGCAGATAGCCGCCGGTCGGCGCTTCCCAGTCGAGCATCTCGCCGGCCACGAAGGTGCGTGGGACCGATTTCAGGGCGTAGTCGTCCGATACGCTGTCCCAACCAATGCCGCCCGCAGTCGAGATCGCGCGGTCAATCCCGCTTACGCCGGTCAGCTTGATCCGCAAGCTCTTGATCCGAATGGCGAGTTGCTCGGGGTCAGACGGTAGCGTGGGTCCTGCCACGTCCTCCCGAAGCAGGCCGGCGGCGGGCGGCGACAGCCCGGCCTTGCGCAGCCGATTTGCGATTGAGTCCTTTCGGCCTCCCACAAGCCGCGCCGTGAGGGTGTCCAGCGCCTGGTCCGGAGCAAGGTCGATCTCGAGCATGGCCTGGCCATACGCGGTGATCGCATCGCGCAGTTTGGCGCCAAGCGCGTAGATCGCGCCGCCTTCGAGGCCGTAGCGCGCAATCATCGCTTCGCCGCGCACGGCATGATCGCCGCTGCGGAGGCTGATGCGCTTGAGAGGTTCGCCCGCGAAGCGTTCGCGGAAAATCTCTGACCAGTTGACGACGAAGCCGGAGTTCGCAGGACGCAGCGGCGTGATTTCGGCGCCGCGTGCGCGGAACGGTCCGGTCCATCCACCGTCAGAGCCGAGCCGCGGCCAGCTGGCGCCGCCGAGGGCGAATACTGTGCCGTCCGGGGATTGTGTGTGGTCGCCGCCGGGCGTTCTAAACATGAGCTGGTCGCCATTCCAGCCTGTCCATTGCGAGCGCGCCGCGAGCGTGACGCCAAGCGCATCAAGCCGGGCAAGCCAGGTGCGGAGCAGGGGGGAGGCTTTCATCTGCGTCGGGAACACGCGCCCTGATGAGCCGATAAAGGTCTCAATACCGAGGCTCGCCGCCCAAGCGCGAAGGTCAGACGGCGTGAAGGCGCGGATTGCGGGTTCGAGACGCGGACGGGCGTCGCCATACCGGTCGAGAAAAGCTTCGAGAGGTTCTGCGTGCGTGAGATTGAGCCCGCCGCGCCCCGCCAGCAGGAATTTCCGCGCGGGGCTGGGCATGCGCTCGTGAACGGTGACCCGCCAACCAGACTCTGCCAGCACTTCGGCGGCGGCGAGCCCGGCCGGGCCTGCGCCAACCACAATGGCGTGTCGCGTCGCTGCGTTCATGGCGGCACGCTGTGGACCAGCGATGGCGCGTCGGCAACCGGGGAAGGGGAATGTTGAACGCGGCACATCACGCGGCGGGTGCGAACGATTGCGCGGATGTTGCGCTGTCCTAACCTCGGCCCGATCGCGAGAATCGCGAGCCAGGGTGAGGCGACATGGCGAGGGCCGTGGTTAATGCGGTGCGCAACATCGATCTGCGCTGGGTGCGGATCGAGATAGGCTTGCTGATCGGCGCGCTGATGATGGGCGGCTGACCCGCGACTCTTCGGCCAGAATCAGTCCGTTAGCTTGACTTTAGTCTTTTTGCCCCCGATATGACGCTCGCGCTTCTGAAGAGGGGCGATATCGGCGCTCCGGCTGCGTGAGGGACCTGAGAACAGGTCCCGGCCCGTTGAGCGCCCTGAAACGATCGCTCGAACGCCCGCACACGCCGGGCCTTCCCATCGACAAAGCGCCTCGGCGGACCTGCACAGTCAGGCGTCCGCGTGTTCGCGCACACGAAAGACACCTCACACTTGACCCAATCTCCTGTCCATTTCCGGGACCTGAACCTCAACGCCTCGATCCTCGAGGCGCTGACTGCGAAGGGCTACACCGTCCCCACGCCGATCCAGCTTGCTGCGATCCCCGGCGTGATGGAAGGCCGCGACCTGCTCGGCATCGCCCAGACCGGCACCGGCAAAACCGCCGCCTTCGCCCTTCCGATTCTCCACCGCCTCGCCGACAACCGGAAACCGGCGCCCAAGCGCGGCTGCCGCGTGCTCGTGCTTTCGCCGACGCGCGAACTCGCGACGCAGATCGCTGACAACTTCAAGGCGTACGGCTCGAAGCTTGGCTTCAGCGTCGCCACGATCTTCGGCGGCGTGGGGCATGGCCCGCAGCGCCAGGCGCTGGCGCGTGGCGTCGACATCGTCGTCGCCGCCCCTGGCCGCCTGCTCGACCACCTCGGCGAGCGTGATGCCGATCTCTCGCAGACCGAGATCTTCGTCCTCGACGAAGCCGACCAGATGCTCGACATGGGCTTCATCGATCCGATCCGTCGTATCGTTCGCCACCTGCCCAAGCAGCGTCAGAACCTGTTCTTCTCGGCCACCATGCCGACGGACATCGAGAAGCTGGCCAACGACCTGCTCAACAAGGACCCTCTGAAGGTCTCCGTAGCTCCGCCTTCGACCACTGTCGAGCGCGTCAACCAGCGCGTCGTGTTCGTGGAAGCCGGCCGCAAGCGCGGACTTCTGACGGAACTGTTCGCTGACGCGGCGTTCAAGCGCGTGCTCGTGTTCACCCGTACCAAGCGCGGCGCTGACAAGGTCGCTCGTGTGCTTGAGGGCGGCGGCGTGCCGGCCTCGGCGATCCACGGCAACAAGAGCCAGAACCAGCGCGAGCGCGCCCTGGCCGAGTTCAAGGACGGCAAGGTCCGCGCTCTCGTGGCGACCGATATTGCCGCCCGCGGCATCGACATCTCGTCAGTGACGCATGTGGTGCAGTTCGAGCTGCCGGATGTTCCCGAGCAGTATGTCCACCGCATCGGCCGCACGGCGCGCGCGGGCAAGGATGGCTCGGCCGTCGCGTTCTGCGCCGAGGACGAGCGTTCGCTGCTGCGTGACATCGAGCGGGTCACGCGTCAGAAGATCCCCAGCGAGGATCGTCGCAACGACGCGCAGCTCGCCCAGCTGTCGGCCAACGCCAACATGGACGAGAAGCGCGGCGCCAAGGCCGAGCCGCGTGGCGATGCGCAACCGCGCCGCCAGCAGCAGCAGAAGCCGCGCCGCAACGGCGGCCGCAACGATCCCCGCAGCGAGAACCGCAACGCTCCGCGCACTGAACCGCGCGCGGATCAGGGCCATCGCAGCGAAGGCGCAGGCAGCGAAGGCCGCTCCCGCAACCGCCGTGGCAAGGGCGGGGCATCAGGCGGCGCCAGCATGGGCGCCCGCAATGGGGCAACTCCCGGACAGCAGCAGAAACCGCGCAGCGACAAATCTGGGAACCATCGCAAGGGACAAGGTCATCGCGACCAGGCGCCTGCGCGCAGCGACGTGATGAAGGTAACTTCTGGCGCCGTGACCGGTCCGGTGACGTCCGCGAGCGACCTGATGCGTCGCCTCGCAACACAGAACTAGTGCCCGAAACGCAATCGGCGCCGCTCCTTGCGGGCGGCGCCGACGCTTCTATCCCAGCGGGGGGACGTGGGGGGACTAGATCGCTGGGACCAGAACCTATTCTCTTGCGCTTGTCTCGTTTTCGTCCGCGGCAGTGGGGACAATAATCCCGAAAACCTCCTGCAGTTCCGGGCGCTCCTGACATTTGGTGAGGCGGTCCGGAAATCCAAGTGCTGGAACTGCGTCCCGATTGCGCCAGACGCCCAGCGCGCTACAAGGCGGACGGGATGAGCATCTGGATGCAATTGTCGTCGCTGGCCCGGAAGGCCTTCGAGCCGGACGACGAAACGGGTACGGACGTGGCAGCGCTGACCTGCGCGCCGGATCCGGGCGATGTCGAATTCACCGCAGCAATCATCGGCCTCAGCGCAAAACTTGCGAAGGCAGACGGCCTTGTCACGACAGACGAGGTCGCGGCCTTCGCGCGCGTGTTCACCGTCGCGCCGGAGGACCGTGCGTCGATGCAGCGCGTGTTCAACATCGCGCGGCAGACTGTGCTCGGCTATGAATCCTACGCACGCCGCATCGCCAAACGTTATCGTGATCGCCCCTGCCTGCTGGAAGGGGTGCTCGACGGGCTGTTCCGCATCGCCGCTTCGGACGGCGCGATCACCTCTGAAGAGCTGAGTTACCTGCACAGCGTGGCGGGATTTTTTGCATTCAGCGAAGATCAGTTCCGCAGGATCAAGGCCAGCCATGTCGGGCCGGATGGCGACGACCCGTATCTTGTCCTGGGCGTGCGCCACGACGCCAGCTTCGAGGAGGTTCGGGCGGCCTATCGGCGCCTGATGCTGGCGAATCATCCCGACACGCTGGCTGCGACAAAGTCCGCCCCGCGCGAGTATGAACCCGTGGCGCACGAAAAATCGGCAGCCATAACCACCGCCTATGCCCGGATACGCAATGAACGCGGAATTCTCAGCCGCGCCGATTGACATTCGGGTGGCCGGACGCACCTTCATAGCCTCAGGGAGCCTTACCCATGACCGAAACCCTTGGCCACGCTGATATCGGTTCGCGCCTGATGCTCGGTTTCCAGCGCGTGTTCAGCGTGTTGGCGAAGGCTGGTTTCGGACTGTTCCTGCTGTTCGCGGCGCTTGCCGCCCTCGTGGCGACGACGTTCATCGGGATCATGCTGGCGATAGCGGCTGTATTTCTGACTGTCGGCCGTCCGCGCCGCCGGGCTCAGGCTCAGGTACGGCCGGCGCCCCCTGAGACGCTCGATGCCCGTCGCACCGCCGACGGTTGGGTAATCGAGCTCTAGGCAGCACCATATCCGAGGTCGAGGGGCGAAAGGTTGTCGGGTGACGCCCGATAATGGCCCCGACGCGTTGCGCGATCTGCGCAATAACCACACAAGCTATCCTGACCGCCAGCTACCTGACCAAGCCTCCCATCCATGAAACCCGCAGACTTCGCGCTTCTGGTCGCCGTGTGCCTGTTCTGGGCGCTGAACCTCGTGGTCACGCGCTGGACGGTGACGGCGGGCGATGTGCCGCCACTATTCTTCGCTGCGGTTCGCGTGACGCTGCTGGCCGCTGTGCTAGCGCCATTCCTGCTGCCGGCGCCGCGCCAGATCGGCATGATGTTCGTGATCGCCATGGGCATGGCGGGCATCCATTTCGGGTTGCTGTTCCTCGGTCTTGCCACCTCAACGGCTGGCGTCGCGGCCGTGATCGGGCAGCTGGGTGTTCCGTTCACCACCATCCTGTCGATCGTCTTTCTGAAAGAGCAGATCGGCATCTATCGCACCGTGGGCATTCTCCTCGCGTTCGTCGGCGTGATCATCATCGTGCTCGATCCCGACCAGTTCACGTTCACGATCGGGGCGATCTACCTGGTCGGCGCCGCTATCGTGGGCGCGATCGCAAACATCCTGATGAAGCGCATCGATCCGATGCCTGCGATGCGGTTACAGGCGTGGATCGGGCTGTTCTCAATTGTCCCGCTCGCCCTGATGTCGCTGGTCTGGGAGACACGGCAGGCGGATGCGTATGTGGCGCTGGACTGGCGCGTCTATGCTGCCAGCATTTTTGCTGTTCTTGGCGTCTCGATCTTCGCCCACGGAAGCTTCTACCGCCTGATCAAGCAATACGACGTGACCCTGCTGTCGCCGCTGACCCTGATGACGCCGGTGATGAGCGTCGCGCTGGGCGTGTTCACGCTGGGCGAATCGGTGACGTGGCAGATGATGCTCGGCGGGGCGATGGCGCTGGCGGGAGTCGGGATTATCGGCGTGCGCCGCAACCGCCGCTTCCCTGAAGCGCCGGTTGGCGACAAGATCAGCCAATGAGCTTGAACATCATCCCGGCCCCGAGCCCCAATTTCAACGAGCGGCTGCATCCGCTCGATATGCTGGTGCTGCACTATACCGGCATGCCGGACGGACCTTCCGCCCTGGCGCGCATGACCGAAGAGAAGGAGCCTCGCGTTTCCGCCCACTACATGGTGGAGGAAGACGGTCGCGTCTTCGCGCTGGTGCCGGAAGACAAGCGCGCCTGGCATGCGGGGCGCAGCTGGTGGCGCGGGCGGGAAGACCTCAACTCCCGTTCCATCGGCATCGAGATTGTGAACCCAGGACACGAATGGGGCTACCGCGCCTTTCCGGACGAGCAGATCGCCGCCGTGGTCACGCTCTGTCAGGGAATTCTTTCCCGCTGGTCGATCCCGCAGGTGAACATCGTGGCGCATTCCGACATCGCGCCCGACCGGAAGGAGGATCCCGGCGAACTCTTCCCGTGGAAGCAGCTGGCCGAAGCCGGGATCGGCCTCTGGCCCGAGCCCAGCCGTCCCGCACCGTGGATGATGCACGGCGCATCCATCGGCGACGCGGGCATGACGGTGGATGGTCTGCAGGGCGACCTCGCCATGATTGGCTACCGGATCGACGCGACATCTGCCTTCGACGAGCGGACAGCGGCCGTTGTGCGCGCCTTCCAGCGGCGGTGGCGTCCGTTGCGCGTCAATGGCGAGGGCGATGTCGAGACGATCACACTCGCGCATGCTGTTGCAGTGATGTCGCAGGCCGGCGCGGAACCCTAGTGTGACAGAAACGCTAATTCCCCGTTCACCTTTGATGCCTCATGCTCGCAGCAGGTTGAACGGAGTCGGCTATGCCTTCCGGAGCCCTGCACCGTACGGTCTACATGAGCACAGCCGTCGGCGTGTTGCGCGCGGAAGAACTCGACCGCATCTATCTTCGTGCAAAGTCAGCGAATTCACGTGAAGCCATCACCGGCCTGATGCTGTTCTATGAGGGCGTCTTCCTGCAGGTGCTGGAAGGTCCAGCGGCTGGCGTCACCAGTCTGATGGAAAGGATCCGGCGCGACCGGCGGCATGCAAATCTCGTCGTGCTTGAGTCTGGAGCGGTGGACACGCGCAGCTTTCATCAGTCGCCGATGCATTTCATCGCAGCGCGGAATCTCTCGGCGGGCGAAAAGCAGGCTTTCTCCGAATTGAGCCAGGCAGTGGCGGCGCGTCCGGCCGGTCTGCCTGGCGGCCTGGGCTTGTCTGACTTCCTGGCGGCCTTTGCGGCAGCGAAACCAGCCTGATCAGCCTTCCTTCGGCTTCGACTCCAGCGCTGCGATCTCCTGGTCGAGATCGCGGATGCGCTTTACGAGAATCGGGATCTGCACCTTGTCGTCCGTGCCCTGGGCGAGGGCGAGTTCCTGCTGGAGGCGGGAACGATCGCGACGGAGGCGGCGGATGGGAGACTGTTTCGACATGGCGGCCTTATAACCGGGTTGGAGAAATTCTCTATGCCCCCGGAATAGCGCTGCGGGCGCCCAGATGGGGCTGGGCCCGGCGATCCAGCTCTTGCTAGGCTGCGGCGATGACCGCGATCGACGTCAGAGACCCAAAGCAGCTCCGCAAGGCCGTGAAGGCGCTCGCAAAGCAGTGCACGATCATCGAAACCGCCCACGCACGCGTCGGGGTGCCGGAGTGGCGCACGCGGCAGGGCGATTATGCCGGTCTCGCCCGGATTATCGCTTACCAGCAGCTGTCGACCAGGGCGGCGGGCACGATCTGGGGCAGGGTGGAGGTCTTGCTCGGCAAGGTGACGCCCAAGTGCGTTCTGGCCGCGGACATCGATGCCCTGCGCGCCTGCGGGCTGTCGCGTCAGAAGATCGCCCACATCCGCTCGATCGCCGAGGCTGTGGAGAGCGGCTCGTTGAACCTGAAGCGCGTGGCGAAGGCTTCGGATAAGAATGCGCAGGCCGAACTGGTGGCTGTGAAAGGCATCGGGCCGTGGACGGCGGACGTCTATCTGATGTTCTGCCTGGGCAGATGGGATGTGTTCCCGCACGCCGATATCGGGTTGTCCGAGGCCTACCGGATGATCACCGGCGAACGTAAACGCCACCCGCCGAAGAAGTTTCTCAAGACCGGCGAGAAGTGGCGCCCCTATCGCGGCGTCGCGGCCCACATGTTGTGGTCGTACATCAACGCTGTTCGCGATGAGAAGCGGGGCGGGGCGTAGGCCGGCTCACAAAGGCCCGTGGTGGCCTGTCCATCCGCGCCGTCATTCGCTACGTAGTCCCGATCTGAATCACACAAGGCACGCTCATGACCGCCCGCACGCTTCGCGAATTCCTCGCCGACCCGGCGGGCGATGGACAACCCGCACCGCGCGATCTGGCCGCCCTGATTGAGGCGATCTCGGACTCATGCCGCACGATCTCTTACCTCGTCTCCCGTGGCGCGCTGGCCGGTGTGCTCGGCACGGCTGGTACGGGCAATGTTCAGGGCGAGGAGCAGAAGCAGCTCGACATTCTTGCCAATGACGAACTCATGGCCATGGCAAAGGCCTCCTGCGTCGTCGCCGCCGCTGCTTCCGAGGAAGAGGATGAGGCGCGTCCGCTTGCGCCGGGAGCGCCCTATCTTCTCCTGTTCGATCCGCTCGATGGCTCCTCAAACATCGACGTAAACGTTTCGATAGGCACCATCTTCTCTGTCCTGCCTGCAAGAGACGGCGAGGGCGCCTTTCTCCAGCCCGGCCGCAACCAGGTCGCCGCCGGCTATTGTGTCTACGGACCGCAGACAACGCTGGTGTTGACGCTCGGGTCCGGTGTCGTGGGCTTCACGATGGATCCGCCGACGGGTCAGTTTGTCCAGACAGCTTCGGCGCTGCGTATTCCCGAGAAGACGAAGGAGTTCGCGATCAACATGTCGAACATGCGTCACTGGGCGGACCCCGTGCGCAGCTATGTCGATGAGTGTCTTGCGGGCGAGACCGGGCCGCGCGCCAAGAACTTCAACATGCGCTGGATCGCCTCCATGGTGGCGGATGTGCATCGCGTTCTCACGCGCGGCGGGGTCTTCATGTATCCGTGGGACAAGCGCGAGCCCGGCAAGCCGGGCAAGCTGCGCCTGATGTATGAGGCGAACCCGATGTCGCTGCTTGTCGAGCAGGCGGGCGGCAAGTCCTTCGACGGCAAGCAGCAGATCCTCGACATTGTCCCAAGCGGCCTGCACCAGCGCGTCTCGGTTATGCTGGGCTCTCGGGAAGAGGTCGAGGTGCTGGAGAAGAAGCACGCATCGCTGTGACGGCCGCTACCGCGCCACGCAGCACTTGGCGGATGCTCGGGCGCGTCTTCGTGATGTTCTGGTTCATCGGTGGCGGCATCGGCCACTTCGTGCTGACGCCGACATTCGTCTCCGTCGTGCCGCCCTATGCGCCGTTCCCGCTCGAGATGGTCTACCTTACCGGGGTCCTCGAAATCGCAGGCGCGCTTGCGCTGCTCTACAAGCCGCTACGCCACATCGCCGGCCTGTGCCTCATCGCGCTCACCATCTGCGTGACGCCCGTTCACATCCAGATGCTGATCGAGGCGAACAAGTATGCGGCGCTGGGGCCGGTGGCGCTGTGGGCGCGGCTGCTGTTCCAGCCGGTGTTCATCTGGATCATCTGGGCGAGTACGCGACGCCGCGCCTAACCGCCTCGTGCGGCCCGTGCAAAACGCTCCAGGGCAGCCATCGCGTCGTCCTGTGCGGCGACGCTTGGCTGGCGGCGCGGCATGCGGTTCCACGCATCGAGCGCTGCGATCTTGTAGGCCTCGGCCAGCGTCGGATAGTTGAACGTGTTCTTGACAAAGTAATCAAGCGTGCCGCCGAGATTGAGCACGGCCTGGCCGATATGGATCAGCTCGGTTGCGCCTTCGCCGACGATGTGCGCGCCGAGCAGGCGGCGGGTTTCGAGCGCGAAGATAAGCTTCATGAAGCCCGAGCTTAGTCCCATGATCTGTCCGCGCGCCGTCTCGCGGAAGCGCGCGACGCCGCACTCGTAGGGGATGCTCTTGGCGCGCACCTGCTCTTCGGTCATGCCGATGGTCGACATTTCCGGCACCGAATAAATCCCGTACGGGAAGAATTCCGGCGGCGCCTGTGAGGGCGCGTCGAACGCATGGCAGGCGGCGATGCGGCCCTGTTCCATCGATGTCGAAGCGAGGCTCGGAAAGCCGATCACGTCGCCGACGGCGTGAATGTGAGGCTGTCTGGTGCGGTAGGTGTTGGCGTCCACAGCGATCTTGCCGCGTTCGTCGGCGGTGAGGCCAGCATTCTGGAGTTCGAGCGCATCCGTCGCGCCTTTGCGTCCAGCGGCGAACAGCACCATCTCGCTCCATATCTGGCGCGAATCCTCCAGCTCGATCAGGCAGGCGTCCGGGCCTTGCCGGCTCACGCGCTTCACGCGGCTCTGCAGGCGCAGGCTCATGCCGCGGTCACGCAGGTCGTGGATGAATTCGTCCACCAGCTCGCGGTCGATAAAGGGGAAGATCGCCTCGCCGGGCTCGATGACCGTCACCTTGACGTCGAGCGCGGAGAAGATGGTGGCGTACTCGATGCCGATGACCCCCCCGCCGATCACCGCGAGCGAGCGGGGCAGGCGTTTGAGGGCGAGGATTTCGTCCGGATCGACGATCGCATCGCCATCGAAGGGGATGAAGTGCGGGCGATAGGGCTCTGTGCCGACGGCGAGGATGAACCGCCCTGCCGTGAAACGCTTTGTGCTCGTCGGCGAGACCACCTCGATGTGCAGCGGATCGATGAAGCGTGCTTCGCCCGTGACCCATTCCACGCCATTGCGCGAGAACTGATGTTCAAGCACTTCGACTTCGTGGTCGAGGGTGATTGCCAGACGCTGGCGCAGGTCTTCTGCGGTGATGCTCTGCTTGTTGCGGTGAGAGCGCCCATAGACGCCGCGCTCGCGCCAGCCGGACAGGTTCAGCACGGTCTCGCGCAGCGTCTTGGACGGAATAGTGCCGGTGTGCACGCAAACGCCGCCGACGCGCCGGCCCTTCTCGACCACAAGCACGGACTTCTTCAGCTTCGCGGCCTGCACGGCAGCGCGCCGTCCAGCCGGTCCTGACCCGATTACGATGAGATCGAACGCCTGCATGGCGGGCAGATCCTCCAACGCGGGAATCTGCAATGAATCTGGTTAACGGGTGTTAACCGCCTCCAGCGCCGCCGAGAACGAGGGGCGCGAGGGTCACGCCCGCGATCGTCAGCACGACAAGCGCGCAGGCGTTCATGATCAGGCCACGCCGGATCATGTCCGCCTGCTTCACCTTGCCGGTGCCGTAGGCGACGGCGTTGGAGCCAGACCCGACCGGCATAGCGAAGCCCATCGAGGCCGCCATTGCGGCGGGCACGATGAACGACGCCGCGCCAAGGGAAGGGTGGCTGGCGGCTACGGACAGCAGCACCGGACCCATCAGCGAGATTGTCGCAATGTTGGAAGCGAATTCCGTGATCACGATGACGAGCAGCCCGATGAGCAGGATCACGATGACTGGGTCCACGTCGGTAAGGCCGTTAAGTCCGCTTGCGAGGAAAGGGGACAGACCCGAAAGATCAGCCGCTGCGGCCAGCGCAAGTCCGCCGCCGAACAGCAGCAGGATGCCCCATGGGATTTTCTGCGCATCCACCCATGTCAGGAGCGGGCGCCTGCTGCCGCCGCCTGATGGGACGATGAACAGGAGTAGCGCGCCGACAGTCGCGATGATCGTATCGACATGTCCGCTGTCGATACGTCCACCCGCCAGCAGTACGGCGCCGATCCAGTCCGCAATCAGTGTCGAAGCCATCCATAGTCCTGCGATGAGGAAGAAGACAATGGCGGTCCGCGCTTCGGGCGTTGTCAGGGGGCCGAGTTTTTCAAGCTCCTGGCGGACGCGCGCCTGAGCGCCGGCGGCTCCCTTGGCGTCTACTTCCAGGCCGCGCGACAGGATGAGCCAGACCATCGGAAGCAGGACGATGACCACCGGCACCCCGACCGCCATCCACTGTCCGAAGGACACTTCGATACCCTCCAGCCGCAGCTGGGTCAGCGCTATACCGTTGGTGGGTGTGCCAATCGGCGTCGCCAGTCCGCCAATCGTGGCGGCGTAAGCAATCGCCAGCACCAGCGCTGCAGCGAACCTGGGGTTCTCTTGTCCGTTGAGCGCAGCCCCCGCCGCGACAGACAGCGCGAGCGGCGTCAGGATGAGGGACGTGGATGTGTTTGAGATCCACATCGAGAGGAATGCCGCCGCCACGACGAAGCCAGCGAGCATCAGGCCGGGCTTTGCGCCCCCGCGCGCCACGAGCCCAAAGGCGATCCGTGTCGAGAGTCCGCACCGTTCGATCGCGATACCAAGAAGGAAGCCTCCGATATAGAGCAGCACGATCGGGCTGGAGTAGTAAGCGCCGAGGTCGCCGAGCCCCAGCGTGCGGATGAATTCGGGCGCCATCGCCGTTGCGTCGCGGCATAGTCCTTCAGTTGCGCAGACGAGCTGGCCGCGCGGGTTGATGCTGACCTCGATCCCGATCAGCGGGATGGCGACAATCGGAAGAAGCGCCGTTACAGCAACAGGCAGCGCCTCGGTGATCCACCACGTTGCCATGAGGACGAGAAGGGCGAGCACCAGATGGGCTTCCCAGGGCAGACCGGCAAGCGGCAGCATCAGCGCGCCGATCGCCAGCGTCGGCCCGAGCCAGAGGCCTACCCGCGCTGCGCGGCCGGGCGAATCCGTTTCGACGTCCGTTGCGAGCTGGTTGTCCGTCATTGGATCCTGCGTGCGAGCGCTTCGGACCGACCGTAGCATGGCCAATCTAGAGGAAAAGCGATCGACCTTAGCCGGTCACCGCACGGCCGGTGTTGACCTCGTGAGGTTCAGCCATGCACTCGCCCGTCAAGGCGGTCCAGTCGCTTGGGAATCCCTTGTCCACAAAGGTGAGTGAGAGGCGGCCCCATGTCTTGCTGCGCGTGCCATCGGGGCCTACGAGTTCGGCCGAACACATGGTCTCGTCATCAGTGTTGATCCAGTAGCCCTCAAAATGTCCGCGCGGTGCGCCGGTCGGCTCCAGGCCCTCAATGTAGAAGCGTGCGAACTTGCCCTTGCCCGTTTCAATCCTGAAGATCGCGCCGCCGTCGTAGTCGGTCTCCCAAATGATCTCGCCGAGATCAGTTTTCCATGCCTCATCGGCCATGGCCGGCGTCGCCGCCAGCAGCGCCGTGATAATGCATCCGGAAAACATCCGCATCACCCTACCCCCTCCAATGCTCCAATCCCGGTGGCGACACTATCATCGGGGCGAGGGAGCGCCACTGCGATATTCGCACGTGCGTATGCCAGGCGAAGGCTCTCGCACGCCAGAAGGGACTCTGTCAGAACCCGGCGATGCTCGATGTCGTCCTGTCGCTCATACCGGTATTCTCACTGATTGCGCTTGGCGGCGTGCTGCGGCGCTTCAAGCTGCTGGCCGAGGATGGTTGGGCGGCGATGGAGCGGCTGACCTATTTCGTGCTGTTTCCGCCGATGATGTTCATGAGCATCATCGAGGGCTCGTTCGCGGGGGCCGACGCGCTGGCGCTGGGCCAGGTGCTGGCCGGGACGGTCGTCACGATGGCGGCGCTGATGCTTCTCGTCCGGCCGCTGCTGGCGAAGGACGGGCCGCAATTCACCAGCGTCTTCCAGGCCGGCATACGCTGGAATGGCTATGTGGCGCTCGGCGTGATCGCGGGGCTGAATGGCGAGGCGGGGATAGGGCTCGCCGCAGTCGGTTTTGCCGTGCTGGTGCCGATCAACAATGTGCTGAGCGTACTGGTGCTCAGCCGCTATGCCGGGTCTGGCCCGGCCAGCTTCGGACGCGTGACCCGCTCGATTGCGGCAAACCCGCTGATCCTGTCGACCGTGTTGGCCATCTTCCTTCTTCAGGCCGGCGTGCGTATAACCGAGCCCGTAACCCAGACGCTGAACCTGCTAGGCGATGCGACGATCGCACTTGGCCTGATCTGCGTGGGGGCAGCGCTGGACATCGGTTCGATGCGATCGGCCAAGCGTCCGCTGGCGATGGGCGCGTTGCTTCGGCTTGGCATCATGCCGGCGATCACGTTCGGGCTCTGCAACGCGATCGGACTCAGTGGAATGCCGATGCAGGTGGCGATGTTGTGCGTGGCGGCGCCCGTGGCGACGTCGTCCTACATCCTGGCGCGGCAGTTGGGCGGGGACGCGCGCCTGATGGCAAACATCGTGACGCTCACGACGCTGCTGAGCCTCGTCACCATTCCGCTGACGATCTGGCTGACGAGCGGCCCCTAGAGCTGCTTCACCATGAAGACGAGATCCAGGCGCTTGCCGAACTTGCGGCCGACGCCCTTGAGCGTGCCCTGGACTTGGAAACCGGCCTGTTCGTGGAGTCTGATGGAGGCGGCGTTGCTGCTATCGATGCCGCCGACCATGGCTTCCATGCCCATCCCGCGGGCCCGGTCGACGAGTTCGGTCAGGATCATGCGTCCGATGCCGCGCCTCTGGGCGTTCGTCGCCACGTAGACGGAATGCTCGACGGTTCGGGCATAGCCGGGGAAGTCGCGGAAGACGCCGAAGCTGCCATAGCCAAGCACGTTGTGCGGCGTGACCGGATCGATCGCTGCGAGAACCGGGAAGCCGCCCGCGCGCCGGGCATCCCTCCAGTGCCGTCGCAGATCGACCGTCGTCTCGTTCTCCGACCAGATCGAGAAGGTCTCGCGGACGGCATGGTTGTAGATGGCCGTGATGCCCGCAAGATGGGGGACATCCGCGTCGAGAACCACAACCGGCATCGCGCCTCCATGCTGCGCCGCAGCGTTCGATATTCGAGACTGCATTACACGCGGATCGGCCCTAGCTCCAGCGCGCGGGCCGTGCGATTTCGGGATCGACAACAAGAAACCATCAGGGAGCCCACCAGATGTCAGCAGAAGCCGCGCCGTTTCCCGTGATGTCCATCGCCCAGTGCAACGCGGTGATGACCGCCCCCGGCGCCAAGTTCGAGATGGAAGAGAAAGTCATCAACGGCATCAGGTTGCGTACCTACAAGCATGCGCCGCTGACCCTGCGGGACGTGGTGCTCAACTCGAAGCAGTGGGATTTTCGCGAGTATCTCGTATTCGAGGATGAGCGGATCACCTACGCCGCTCACTACAAGGCGGTGGCGCATCTGGCCCGCAGGCTGCGGGAGGATTTCGGGGTGCAGAAGGGCGACCGCGTGGCCGTGGTCATGCGCAACTACCCACAATGGGCCGTCGGATTCTGGGCGGCGCTGGCGATCGGCGCGATCGCGACCCCGCTCAATTCCTGGTGGACGGGGGAGGAGTTGGAGTATGGCCTTGCCGATTCCGGCGCCAGGGTCGCGATCGTCGATCCGGAGAAGCTGGAACGCATCCGCGATCATCTGCCGACGCTGACCCAGCTCAAGACCGTCATCGTTGCACGGGGAGGCGATGACGAGGCTGATCCGCGGATCGTCTCGCTGGAGAAGCTGATCGGATCGGCCAGGGCGTGGGCCAGCCTGCCGGACATCGAGATGCCGGCGGCCGAGGTGGGGCCCGATGACGACGCCACCATCATGTACACATCAGGCACGACGGGGAAGCCAAAGGGCGCGCTGGCGACGCATCGCGGCATCATCTCGAACGTGTTCAACGGCATGGCCTGCCAGGCGCGGCACTTTGTGCGCCAGGGTCAGTCGCCACCAGTGCGCGATCCGCTGAACGATCCGCCGCGCATTCCGCTGCTGGCGATCCCGTTCTTTCACGCGACAGGCGCGTTCTCGAATCTCGTGCCCGTGATCATGAACGCGGACAAGATCGTCACGATGTACAAGTGGGATCCGGGCGAGGCGCTGGAGATCATCGAGCGCGAGAAGGTCACCATGATCGGCGGCGTGCCGGCGATTGCATGGCAAGTGCTGGAGCATCCTGATCGCGACAAGTACGATCTCTCTTCGATCCAGTTTGTCGCATATGGAGGCGCGCCGTCGGCTCCAGAACTCGTGGCCACGATCAAGCGCCGGTTCCCGAATGGTCTCGCCTCGAACGGCTGGGGGATGACGGAGACGTGCGCCGCGTCCTGCGTGAATTTCGGGAAAGACTACGAAGTCCGCCCCGACAGCTGTGGGGCGCCGGCTCCGGCGATGGATTTCAAGATCGTGGGCTCGAACGGCGAGACGCTTGGGCCCAACCAGGTTGGCGAGCTTTGGGTGAAGGGGCCGAACAACTGCAAGGCCTACTGGAACAAGCCGGAAGCGACAGCCAAGACCTACATCGATGGCTGGGTGGTGACGGGCGACATCGGGCGGATGGACGAGGAAAGCTTCGTCTTCCTGCTCGACCGCGCCAAGGACATGCTGATCCGCGGCGGCGAGAACATCTACTGCATCGAGGTCGAGAGCGCGCTTTACGATCACCCTGCCATCATGGACGCAGCCGTCGTCGGCATTCCGCACAAGGTGCTGGGGGAGGAGGTCGGCGCCGTCGTGCAGGTGAAGCCCGACATGGAGGTGACGGCTGACGAGCTGCGCCGGTTCACGGCCCAGAAGATTGCTGCGTTCAAGGTGCCGGTCGATATCCAGATCCAGCGTGATCCGCTGCCGCGCAACGCCAACGGCAAGATCATGAAGAGCGAATTGCGAACGCGGTTTGCGCCGCGGCCCTGACCGCGTTCGGTTTTTTACCTCTCCGGTTGGGAACGTCGATCAAGGGCTCCGTTTCGCGGAACTCTGACCGACGAACTGTGTTGTTTGGGGAACCAATACAGAGGGACCCCATGAGCCGCACGACAATCTGGTCTGTCCTTGTCTTTACAGTTTTCGCGTTCGCCGCCGCCATCATGGTTTTCTGGATCCGCGATGGCTCGCTGCGTGAAGCGGGCGCTTCGATGGACAACCTGCTGAGCAATGCGGGCAGCGAGATTTCAGAACCCATAAGTGAGATCGTTGACAAAACTGGCGCAACATTCCAGCGCGCGGCCGACGGGGATGACCGCACCTAAGCGGTCTCTTCAGGGAGGATTTGATATGCGGCTACTGGGCGGAATTGTTGTCGCGATAGCCGTCGGCTTCATCATGGTGATGGGCTATTTCTGGTGGCGCGATGGCTCGCTTCAAGCGGCCGGCGCCAACATGGATGAGGGCCTGTCGAAGATCGACCAGACGACGCAGCCGCTTCAGGACTCGGTCGGCAAGGTAGGCGAAGGCGTCAAGGAAACCATCGACAACGCCAGCGACGGCGACGACCGCACCTGAACCTAGATCCACCTGCGCCATTTGAGGAAGGCGAGCACGCCGACCCCGAGTGCGCAGGTGACGCCGACCACCATCCCGAACGACCAGGGCTCGTGCGCCCATGGAATGCCGGCGAGATTCATGCCGAGGAGGCCGGTCACGTAGGATAGCGGCAGGAAGATCGCGGACACGATCGACAAGGCCAGAAGACGCTGGTTGAGCGTTTCCTGTCGTTGGCCAACCACCTGATCCTGCAGAACGGCCGCACGATCGCGGATCGAATCCAGCTCTTCGGCGATGCGAATGATATGGTCGGACGTATCGCGCAGGATCACCTGATCGTCATCGTCGAATACTGGCGCGCCAGACCGGCGCATCCTTGCCTCACGCTGAAGCTGGGTCATGGCTTCCGACTGCGGCTGCACATACCGGCGAAGGAGGAGGATGGTGCGTCGAAACTCTGCAAGGTCGCGCGGCGATAGCCGGCCCTTTTCGTTGAGCATCGTCTCTTCGAACTCGTCCGCTTCCTCCTTCAGCTGCTCCACCACAGGGTCGATATAGTCGACCAGCTTGGATGCGATGCGGGCGAGCAGGTGGGCGGATGACGTCGGCGGATCGCGGCCGGTTTCCTCGCGGACTTCGTGGATCGCCTTCACCGGATAGGACCGCATCGAGATGACGAGATTGCTGGTCGCCCAGATGCGGACGGAGATCATGTCTTCCGGTTCGGCGCCTGGATTGTGGTTGACGCCCCTCAGGTTGAGCAGCAGGCCGTCCTCATAGGGCGCACAGCGCGGACGCGACTCGGTCTGCAACAGGGCGGCGATCACCGCTTCGTCGAGATCGCTGGATTCCTCGAGCCATTCCCGCGTCTCGGCCGCAAGGCGATTGAAGTGCAGCCAGCGCCAGCCGAGCTCGGGACAAGCAGCCGTCGGCTTTATCTTTGTCCAGTCAACGCGTGAAATGGCCCCGTTCGGCTCGAAATCGAAGCCGAAAATGAAGGCTTCGGCATTCGGTTCGGAATGGTCGTTCCGTTCGACGGGGGAGATGGGCATCGGCGGCGCCTGATAAGGGGTCGCCCGCTTCTAGACCGGTTTTCGCCGGGCCTGCCAGTCCTAGTTCCGGATCGCTGCGCAGGCGACGCGGTCGCCCGAATTTCCCAGCGGCTGGCTGGTGTGGTCGTCGGGATTGGCGTGGATCACCAGCGCCGAGCCATCGGCGTCCTGCAGCTCGGAGACCGTCAGCAGGGTCGTGAAAACCTCGGTTGCGGCAGACCCATCGCTGGCGGCGGAAATGTTCGGCAGGTCGCCATTCTCCGGGCCATGCACATAGAGCAGCCCGTGATCCGTGTTGGACTTCTGGATGTGGCCTGCGGCGTTCGCGAACTTCGCGGGATCGGAGCAATTGCCAACAGCATGCAGATGCATGCCGTGCCATCCCGGCGAGAGACCGCCGGCGGTAATGATCACGCGCATCAGGACACCGGTGAGGGCGGGTGTGAACTGGACTGTGCCGATTTCCGCGCCGCTATTGTTGGTCAGGGCCGCCTCTGTGGCCGGGCCGCCAGCCGTGTTCATGGCGGGAGGAGGATCCTGCTCCGATGTCGCGCATGCAGTGAGGAGCAGGGCGAGAGCCGTTGCACGCAGCATGGTGATTCCTGGACTTGCGGAAGGCGGCAGTTGCCAATCTAAAGGCCCGGGACACGCGACGGTTCCCCGAAGGGCGCGATGACGAGCGGCAATGAAAGCGGTGGACGGCGGCGGCTGGACGTCGAGCTGGTTCAGCGCGGCCTCGCGCCGACGCGTGCGCGTGCGCGCGAGGCAATCGAAGCCGGCAAGGTGCACGTCGATGGCGTTGCGGCGACGAAGCCCGGCCAGCTGGTTGGCGATGGTTCGTTGATCGAAGCCGAGGCGGCCCATCCATGGGTGTCGCGCGGCGGGTTGAAGCTTGATCATGCGCTGACGGTGTTTGGTGTCGATCCGGCTGGCCGGCATTGCCTCGACATCGGCTCATCGACCGGAGGCTTCACGGATGTGCTGCTGGCGCGCGGCGCGCGGCGGATTGTCGCGATTGATGTGGGTGTGGGGCAGCTGCATCCGCGGTTGCGGGAAGACAAGCGCGTTGTCAGTCACGAATCGACCGATGCGCGAAATCTCGATGCGGCACTCGTCATCGAGCCGCCGACGCTGATCGTGTGTGATGCAAGCTTCATCGGGCTCGCCAAGCTGTTGACGCGACCACTGGAACTGGCAGCGCCGGACGCGATGCTGGTGGCGCTGTTCAAGCCGCAGTTCGAGGTTGGGCCAGCAAATGTCGGCAAGGGCGGCATCGTCTCCCGCCCCGCCGCTGTTGCGGCTGCGGCGGACGAGCTGGAGCGGTGGCTTGCGAAGGTGGGGTGGGTCGTCAGGCAGTGGTCGGATAGTCCTATCACCGGCGCGGATGGCAATCGCGAGCGACTGTTCGTCGCGCGAAATTACTGATCAGCTTGTCCTCAGAATCAGACGAGCCGTACTGCTCGCGCAATGCGGCTCGCCCTCACAGGCCCTGGGTTGGGGGGACGGGCCTGTCCTTTAAGAGTGGCCGCGGCGGCCGAAAGGCGTTGCGGCCAGTCTAATCGATGACTTGCCACTCACCATAATAAGCGTCGCGGCAGACTTCTACCGGGCGGCGGATCTGAGAGCCGTCAGGCAAGCGCGTTACCTGAATGGACCCGGTGCAATCAGCCCCTGCGAATTCGTCGTTGCGCGAGTAGGATCGCCTGTCGTCCCGGTAAAGGTCACGGCTGTATCCTTCATGTCGCAGCCCGCCATCGAGATACGGATCGTCGCCGTGACGTTGGGACCCATAGCCTGCATCGCCATAGTGCTGGCCGCCATAGTTTGGATTGCGATTGTAGTCTGACCCAGCGCCGTAACCGTTGTTATAGCCCTGTGGCGGCGGCCCGCAGCGGACATTGCCGCCGGCGCCTGCGCCGATCATGCCGCCAAGCACTGCGCCAACCGCGGTCCCATCACTGCGGTGGCCGCTGGCGGCGACATTGCTGCCGAGGATGCCGCCGAGAATGCCGCCGACGATTGCGCCGCCGACCTGGTTATTCTGTCGGACTTCCTGGCAGGAGCGGCTCTGAGCGAAGGAGGCAGGAGCAGCGACGGCCATGACGGCCGAAATCAGGAGCAGGGCCTTGATACGCATCGGGGAATACCTCCGGACACACATTGTCAGGAGAGACAATCCGGCCCGCCACCTGAACGGGACCTGAAGGAACTGCTGAAGGCTATCGCCCGGTCTTCAGCGGCCAGTCTGACCGCGATGGCGCAGCATGTGGTCGGCCAACACGCAGGCCATCATTGCTTCGGCAACCGGAACAGCTCGTATTCCGACGCAGGGATCGTGGCGGCCCTTGGTGCGGATGTCGGTGTCTTCGCCCTGCGTCGTCACGGTCTGGCGCGGGGTGAGGATGGACGAGGTCGGCTTCACGGCGATGCGCGCGACGACTGGCTGCCCGGACGAGATTCCGCCGAGCACGCCGCCATTGCTGTTCGACAGGAAGGCAACGCTGTTACCCGACCGGCGCATCTCGTCGGCGTTGTCTTCGCCCGATAGCGCAGCAGATGCGAAGCCCGCGCCGATCTCGACGCCCTTGACCGCGTTGATGCTCATCAGCGCGCCCGCGAGGTCAGCGTCCAGCTTGCCATAGACGGGCGCGCCCCATCCGGGGGGCACGCCTTCGGCCACGACTTCGATGATGGCGCCGCAGGACGAGCCGGCCTTGCGTGTCTCGTCGAGGAAGGTTTCCCACTTGGCTGCCTTCTCCCTGTCGGGACACCAGAATGGGTTCTGCTCGACGATATCCCAGTTCCAGTTGTCCCGGTTGATGGCGTGCGGTCCGATCTGCACGACCGCTCCGCGGATGGTGATCGCAGGGCCGAGCGCCATCCTGGCAACGGCGCCAGCCGCGACGCGTGATGCTGTCTCGCGTGCGGATGAGCGACCACCTCCGCGATAGTCGCGCACGCCGTATTTCCGGTCGTAGGCATAGTCGGCATGGCCGGGTCGATAGCTGTCGCGGATCTCGCTGTAGTCCTTCGAACGCTGGTCGGTGTTTTCGATCATCAGCGAGATCGGCGTGCCGGTGGTCACCGGTCCGCCGGTGCGGTCATCCTCGAACACACCGGAGAGGATGCGGACCTTGTCCTCTTCCTGACGTTGCGTGACGAAGCGCGAAGTCCCTGGACGGCGCTTGTCGAGGAATTGCTGGATGAACTCCGGCGTCAGCGTGAGTCCCGGCGGGCAGCCATCGACCACGCAGCCGATGGCGGGCCCATGACTTTCGCCCCAGGTCGTCACGCGGAAGAGGTGGCCAAAGGTGTTGTGCGACATTGGTGCGGTTTAGGGGCAGGACCGTGCGAATGCAAATCCTGGCAGGGCGTCCCGGGCCTGTCGTCCCAGCTTTTGCCGGGACGACAGGTAAGGCGTTAACGCTAGTGCGCCGGCTTCGCTGTCCGGACGAGCGAGACGAGGATTGCTCCGCCCAGCAGCACCAGGGTGGCGATCAGAGACCAGTGCGGCTCAAGATAGGGCACCAGTTTCAGCTCCTTGCTGAGCAGGAAGTTCCAGATGATCTTCACGCCGATCAGCACCAGCACGGCGGCAAGGCCGAACTTAAGGTATTTGAACCTGTCCGCCGCAGCCGCCAGCATGAAGTAAAGCGAGCGCAGGCCGAGGATCGCAAAGATGTTCGAGGTGTAGACGATGAACGGATCGCGCGTGACGGCGAAGATGGCCGGCACACTATCGATTGCGAAGATGATGTCCGCCACCTCGACCGCGACCAGTGCGATGAGCAGGGGGGTCGCAAAGAGGACCATCTTCCCTGACGCGTCCGGCAGGCGAACGACGAAGTTGTGGTTCCGGATCTCCTTGGTCACCGGCATGAAGCGCTCGAACAGGCGGATGATCCACGTCGGGTCCGGGGCTTCATGCGGCTTGCTCGCCGAGACGAGCATTTTCACGCCGCTGAAGATCAGGATCGCGGCGAAGATGTAGAGAACCCAGGTGAGCTGGTTCACGATGGCCGAGCCCGCGCCGATGAAGATCGCGCGGAATACGACTGCGCCGATGATGCCCCAGAACAGCACGCGATGCTGATAGGCCGGGGGGATGGCAAAGAACGCGAAGATCATCGAGATGACGAAGATATTGTCGAACGCCAGCGCAGTTTCGAGCAGGTAGCCCGTCAGGTACTGGATCGTCGCCTGCCCGTTCAGGTTTTCTGGTGAATCATAGAAGGCCGGATCGGGTTCGTAGAGGAAATAGACATAGCCCGCGAACGCCATCGCACAGGCCGCGAAGCTTCCCCACATCAGGGCGCTTTTCCCGGCGGATATGCGGCCGTCCTTGTTGTTGATCAGGGCCAGGTCGACCCAGAGGACGAGCGCGACGAAGGCGAGAAAGGCAAGCCACAGCCACACCGGCTGTCCGGCGAATTCGCCGAGCATTTCCAAATTCATGAGGGGAACATCCGGTCCGATGCGCCGCGTCCGCGCAAGGAGGCTTTCGCCCGCCTGAGTCCGACATCGCGCAAACCGCCATTCGCGCCAGAGGGGCCCGGACCAAACTCTGCGCGGATATTGCCGTTCGTCGCGGCTCTGGGAAGAGGGCGTCCCTACGGCCAAACGACGTTTCTACTTCACGAATTCGTTGGCATCCTGCGTGGCGGCCTAACCATCTGCTGATATACGGTCCGCGCGTAAGCGGGATTACTGGAGCAACATGCCATGACCTATGACTTCAAAGGCAAGACCGCCGTCGTCACGGGAGCCAGCCGCGGGATCGGCGAGGCGATTGCCCGGACATTGGCCGAAGATGGCGCGAAGGTCGCGCTGGTGGCGCGCTCGGCCGACAAGCTGAAGGCGTTGGCGGCTAGCCTGCCGAACGGCGCTGTCGCGATCGAAGCGGACATGGGATCGGCCGATGGCTGGCGCAAGGCGGCTGATGGCGCGCTGGCGGCGCTGGGCGAGATCGACGTGCTAGTCAACAATGCCGGCGTCAGTGCGGCGCAGGCGATGGGCAAGGTGACGGGTGAGGGGCTGGATGAGACGTTCAACGTCAACGTGCGCAACCTGATCCTGCTGACCGATGCGCTGTCGGCCTCGCTGATCAAGCGGAAGGGCAATGTGGTGAACATCTCCTCCGTCTCGTCCTTCTCGGGCGCGCTGGGGCAGATTGCCTATGCGGCGTCGAAGGGCGCGGTGAATTCCTTCACGCGGAATGCCTCGATCGATCTTGGCCGCGCAGGCGTTCGCGTGAATGCGGTGGCGCCGGGCGTGATCGACGATGGCATGTGGTCGACAGCGTTCGCCAAAGGGCTGGACCGCGAGAAGACGCTGGAGCGGATGGGGCGGCTGGTGCCGCTGGAGAAGCGCTGGGGTTCGGCCCAGGAGATCGCAGACGCGGTGGCGTTCCTGGCGTCGGAAAAGGCGACCTACGTCACCGGGCAGGTGCTGCGCGTTGATGGCGGGATGATCGTCTGATGGCCGACAAGGTAATTCCCCCGACCCCGTCCGCCGAAGAGTACGCCCGGGCTGTCGCCGCTTCGGCGGATGACCCGACGCTGTTCGCGACGACTGATCCGTTCGCCCTGTTCGCGGAATGGCTGGCCGAGGCGCGGAAGACCGAGCCGAACGACTCGAATGCAATGGCGCTTGCCACTGCGGACGCACATGGGGCGCCGGATGTTCGGATGGTTCTGTTGAAGGACGTGTCGAAGGACGGGTTCGTGTTCTTCTCGAATGCCGAGAGCCGGAAGGGGCAGCAGCTGGGTGTGAATGCCCAAGCTGCGTTGTGTTTCCACTGGAAGAGCCTGCGCCGGCAGGTGCGGATTTCGGGCAGGGTCGAGTCGGCTCCCGAGGAAGAGGCAGACGCCTATTTCGCGACACGGGCCAAGGACAGCCAGATCGGCGCCTGGGCGTCCGAGCAGTCGCGGCCGATGGAGGGGCGGTTCGCGCTGGAGAAGCGGATCGCCATGTTCGCCGCCCGCTATGGCCTGGTGAAGACGCCGCGCCCGCCGCAATGGCAGGGGTGGCGGGTTGTGCCGACGCGGATCGAGTTCTGGCGCGATCGGCCATTCCGGCTGCATGACCGGCTGGAGTTCACGCGCTCCGGGCCCGGGCAGGGATGGACGACACAAAGGCTTTATCCCTGATCCATGCCTGAGAGCCGGCCGTTGGCGCGGGCGTAAACCTTTGGCAAGCTGAACGCGGATACGAGTCAGTTCAAACTGACCTGAGGGAGCGACATGGATTTCCTGAAGCGGGCGCTGCTGGTGATCGCCTTGTCGGCGTGTTCGGAAGGCGCGATTGCGCAGGTGGCAGAACATAAAGAGCCGTGGTGGGACTCGCCGTGGGGCGAGGCGGACCGGCTGGGGAACGTCAACAATCTGAGCGCCGAGGGCGTGAAGAAGGCGGCCGGGCTGGTGAAAACCGGCAAGGTCTATGCGCTGGGCGTTCCGACTGCGCCGGAGAGCGCGGCTTATGGGACGCGGAAATACACGGTCGAGCGCCAGCCGGGGCCGGATGCGGATTACACGCCGAACGGATCGCAGCGGGTGACGGCATTTGACGAGCGTATCGTCTCGTCGATGGGGATCGGCACGCAGATCGACGGGTTCGGGCATCTGGGCGTCGATCACCACTACTATAATGGCGTAACCGGCAAGGAGGTCGCGACCACGCGGGCGCTGCAGCTGGCCGATGTGCCGCCGATCGTGACGCGCGGCGTGCTGATCGACATGGCGAAACACTATGGCAAGGCCAGCCTCGAAGTCGGCGACATGTACAACCGCGCCGAGATCGAGGCCGCGATGAAGGCTCAGGGCGTGACGCTGGGGAAGGGGGACGTTGTCCTGTTCCACACCGGCTGGATGGCCGCGAAGATGCTGAGCGACAAGGACGTGTATCGCTCTCGTGAGCCGGGCATCGGCGAGGACGGGGCGATTTTCCTGGCGGATCTGGGCGTCGTCGCGATCGGATCGGACACGGTGGCGCTTGAGGCGCTGCCCTCGCCGCCGGGCAAGACCTTCATCGTTCACCAGACGCTGCTGGCCAAGAAGGGCGTGCATGTGCTGGAGACGATCGACACCAACCAACTGGCGGCGGACGGGGTGAAGGAATTCCTGTTCGTGCTGGGAATCCCGCGATTTGTTGGGACGGTGCAGATGGTGATCAACCCGGTAGCGATCAGCTAAGCGCGCGGGGGCTATCCCGGAAGCTGGCGCTTCCGAGGCAGTCGGCAATAAGCAGCATTTGGAAAGCGGGCGTACCTCGGGCTGAGGTGAGCCCGCCCCCCTGCTGCCGCCTGCGCTGCGCTTCGGCGCGCCATGTCGACGGGCGCTCAATATGACTAGCAACACCCATCGCCTCATGGTGGGCACGGCGCAGCGCGTCCGTCGAAGCATGGGCGACAAGGACATCGCGCGAGATGCGCTTGAAGCGCTCGCGGATGACCGCCTCTGGATCGACCGCCGAGCGGGCAAGCGGGAAGCGACGGCTCATGTCGAAGGGCGTCCGGGGGCAGGGGCCGCCGTAGGGGGGGGGTGGCGTGAGCAGGATCTTCGTGTCGTCGAGCTGGAGAGCTTGGCCTTCGAGCAGTTGCGCCACGCCTTGAGCGATCAGCTGGTCGCGGAGCCATTCGGAGTGGCGGAGATCCGCCCAGCTGTCGCGCCAGTCTGGCTTGAACCTGTGCGTGCGGCGGATGCGCTTGAAGCGCGTCACATAGCCGAGGAGCGTTGCGAGCCACGCCACAAATGCATGGAAAGGCCAGGCCCACTCATGGGTGTAGCCCGTTTCATATGCGTCGTGGCTTTGCTCGACGGTCATGGGCGCGATTATACGGCCGCAAATACGCCCACCGATTTGGCGCCAGCGTTTCCCCAAGGTTCCCGGCGGAAGTGATTGATCGCGTTGGATTTTGCGGCTCAGTTTCCCTCAAACGCGAACAACGGCTTCCCATCAAGCTTGGCGCTGTGGCGGGAATGGTGAGGCGTCTTGAGACCCCCTCCGTCATGCGCGCGAAGGACGCGCATGCCGCCTCCCCCCAGTCGCGTGGCGACTGGTGGAGGCAAGAGGCGCTGGCGCTTGCCGCACTCACTTGCAACGCAAGTGGGGCAGGCGGCGCGCCGCGAAGCGGCGTGATGGAGGGGGGGGCGATCGACAGCGTGAGGACTTGATCGGAGGGGCCACTGGGTCCGAAGACGCGCGAGGCATGGCCCCAAATGTGTTCGTGCCCGCCCGGATGACCGGACGGGCACGAGGAATACACTAGTCTCTGGGAATTGGGCGGCCTCTAAGAGGCGCTGGCCAAGGACTGGCTGCCCAATGCGAAGAGCTTAGCTACTACTTCTTCTTCTTCGCAGCTTTCGCCGGCTTCTTGGCGGCGGCTTTCGCCGGCTTCTTCGCAGCTTTTTTGGCAACAGCCATGGA
>CAIKXW010000206.1 GCA_903831485.1 uncultured Alphaproteobacteria bacterium
CGTGCGCACGCGGTTCTGCAGCGGCGTGACCACAACGCCGAGCGTCGCAGGCGCTGGAAGTTTTTCGTCCGGCAGTTTGTCGTAGCCTTCGATGCGGATCAGTTCTTCCACGATGTCGGCGGAGCCTTCGACGTCGGGGCGCCAGGAGGGAACTTTCCACGGCCAGACATCGCCGCCGCCTTTCGAGGACGTTTCAAAGCCTAGCGCCGTGAGGATTTCAGCCATGCGCGCCGCGGGCATGTCGAGGCCGGTGAGGCGTTTCATGTCACGTGGCTTGAACGCGACGGGCGCCGGCCCTTCCGGGACCTTGCCGGCGACGACGATCTCGGACGCTTCGCCGCCGCAGATCTCGAGGATCAGCTTTGTCGCCAGTTCAATGCCGTCGACGCAGGAGTGCGGATCGATGCCGCGTTCGTTGCGGAAGCGGGCGTCGGAGATGATGCCGGTGGCGCGGCCTGTGCGGGCCGTGCGGTTGGCGTCGAAATAGGCGCTCTCGATGAAGACATCGACGGTGTCGATCGAGCAGCCGGTGGACTCACCGCCCATGACGCCGCCGAGGCCTATGGCGCCGCTGTCATCAGCAATGACACACATGTCGGCGAGGCTGGAATAGGTCTTGCCGTCGAGGGCGACGAAGGAGTCGGCCGCTGTGCCGAGGCGGGCGCGGATATCGCCCTTCAGCTTGGCGGCGTCGTAGACGTGCAGCGGGCGGCAGCGGTCGATCGAGATGTAGTTCGTCACGTCGACCAGCATGTTCTTCGGGTTGATGCCGATCGCCTTGAGGCGTTTCTGCATCCAGTCCGGCGACGGCTTGTTCTTGACGCCACGGATGAGGCGGCCGGCGAAGACGGGGCAGGCTTCGGGCGCTTCGATGCGGACTTGCACTGGGCTCGGGAATTTACCCGGCACGGGCTCGACCTTGGGCAGCTTGAACGGGCCGAGGCCCTTGGCGGAGAGATCGCGCGCGATGCCGACGACGCCGAGCCAGTCGGGGCGGTTGGGCGTCACTTCGAAGTCGATCACGGTGTCGAGTGCGAGCGCGTCGGCGACAGGCGCGCCAACTTTCAGCGTGTCTGGAAGTTCGATGATGCCGCCGTCGGCGATGGCCTGTTCTTCGGAAAGGCCGAGCGCCTGTGCGCGCGGCTGCCAGTCCTCGAAGCGGGCGAGGCGCAGGCGGAAGGGGTCTTCGTCGGTCTGCATCTCGCCGCCAGAGCAGAGCATGCCGTTCGACACGACGCCGCGCACGGGCTTCGGCACGAGCGTGATGCCGGAGCCGGGGATGAAGGCGCCGATCGGCGCGTAGGCGGTGACGAGGCCGGGGCGGGCGTTGAGGCCGCCGCAGACGATCTCCTTCATGCCGTCGACAGTCTCGACCTGGCAGACCTGCAGCTTGTCGGCGTTCGGGTGCTGGGCGGCGGAGACGATGCGGCAGACGGTGAACTGCTTCAGCGCCTCGCGCGGATCATGCGCTTCCTCGACCTCGAGACCGGCCATGGTCATGGCGTCGAGGATCGCCGGGAGATCGGCGCTCGTGTCGAGATAGTCCTTCAGCCAGGGGAGCGTGAATTTCATTGGGCGTCTCGATTCCAGACCATGGCGGTGTCTTCCGGCCCGCAGACGCGGAAGCCGAATTTTTCATAGAGGGGCGGTTTGTCTTCGTCGGTGAACAGCGAGACGAAGGATGGTTTTGGCGCATTGGCGCGCAACCACTCGGTGAGCCGTGCGATCACCATCCGCCCGACGCCCTTGCCCTGATGTCCGGGGTCGATTGCGACGTCGGTGACAGTGAAGAAGTATCCGCCGTCCCCGATGATGCGGCCGATGCCGACGATTGTATCGCCGTGCACAACGGTGATGCCGAACAGGGCGTGGGCTGCGCCACGCCGCGCCTGCTCGATGGAATAGGTCGTGAGCCCTGCGGCGCCGCGAAGGCGCAGAAGCGTTTCTGCATCGGGAGCGACGTCGTGAAGGACGTAGCCGGTGGTCACGACAGTCCCCCCGTCACCGTCGGCAGCAGCCAGGGCTTGAAGCCGTAGTGCTTGATCCATTCGACGTCAGCTTCGAAATAGGGGCGCAGGTCGGGCATGCCGTATTTGAGCATGGCGAGGCGATCGACGCCCAGGCCGAAGGCGAAGCCCTGGTATTTCTCCGGATCGATGTTGCAGGAGCGGAGCACGTTGGGGTGCACCATCCCGCAGCCGAGAATCTCCAGCCAGTCATCGCCCTGGCCGATCTTGATCTCGCCGCCGGAGCGGTCGCAGCGGATGTCCATCTCCGCGCTTGGTTCGGTGAACGGGAAGAAGTGCGGGCGGAAGCGCGACTGCGTCGTCGGCACTTCGAAGAAGCGCGAGAAGGCTTCGGTGAGGCACGCTTTCAGGTGGCCCATGTGGACGGTCTCGTCGACCACGAGGCCTTCGATCTGGTGGAACATCGGCGTGTGCGTTGCGTCCCAGTCTTTCCTGTAGACGCGGCCCGGCGCGATCACCCGGATCGGCGGTTTTGTGTTCAGCATGGCGCGCACCTGGA
>CAIKXW010000207.1 GCA_903831485.1 uncultured Alphaproteobacteria bacterium
AAAGCGCCGATGTGGACGCTGGTCGCAGCAGCCCAACTTGTCGACATCGGGTGGGCGGCCCTCGTCATGGCCGGCATCGAACGCGGCCGTATCGACCCGACGCTGCCGGGCAGCTCGTTCGTGCTTGAGCACATGCCGTGGACGCACTCGCTACCCGCCGCAATCGGCTGGGCGCTCGCCGCCACGCTGCTGTCGAAAACGATCCTTCGCCTTTCGACAGGCGCCGCCATCGCCATAGGCGCCGTCGTTTTCTCGCACTGGCTGCTGGACCTCATCGTCCATCGCCCTGATCTCGAACTCTATCCCGAAGGTCCGAAGCTGGGCTTCGCACTCTGGAATATGCCAGTCGCCGAACAGGCGGTGGAGATCGGCCTGCTGGCCGTCACAGGCATGTTCTGGGCGGCGCAGCGCGCCCGCGCGGGACTGACAGCCTGGCCCGCCGCCGCCTTCGTAGCTCTGCTCGTCGCCGTCCAGATCATCGCGATGCTCCTGCCGCAGGAGGCATCCGACAGCATCGCCGGCGCCGGTCCATCCGCGCTCGCCGTGTATGTCGTCCTCGCGCTGGTCGCGATCTTTCTCGACGGGCGAAAAACACCACAAGCCTTACCGGATCGGTAAAGTTTCATCGATCGCGGCTAACGCGATCGAAATCATGCTCGGCTACGCTCCATCGACGAATAGCTTCGGGGAGCAGGGACATGGCATTCGGCAAGCGCACCGCTGGTTCCGCACCTCCGCCCTACACGCCGCCCGCCGTCGAACTGGACGCGCAGGACGCACCGAACGTGCGGACCCGCGTCGCCAACCCGGGCGCGATCGACAACAAGTTCATCGGCCTCGCCGTCGGGGTCGTCTTTCTCTCCGCCGGCGCCGCAATCGCCGCGCCCTCGCTCATGTCGATGGTCGGCGGCGTAAGCGTCCGTCCGATCGAGCAGGTCATCGCCGGCCTCGACCGCGACGCCATGCGCAGCGCCCTGGCGCAGGAGGCCTTCCCGGACGACTCCGGCCGCGCCTTCATGACCAGCCTCGCCACCCATTTCCCGCAACAGCACGGCCGCCTGCTCGACCAGCTCGCCGACACCGCAGCCGCCGGCGGCGACCGTGACGATCTCTTCCTGTCGATGAACGCCTGGACGATGGGCTTCGCGCCGCAGAACATCAGCGCGCTCGGCCGCACCGGCGCTGAAGGCTTCGACAAGTCTCTCGGCATCCTCAAGGACGCCCTGCACATCGTTGAGTCCGAAACAGGCGGCTGCACCATGAAGTCGCTCGAGGGCTTCATGCTAAACCCCTCCAACCTCGCCGATCTCACCCGCTATGGCAGCGACGGCTACCGCCTGAGCATGCGCGCCGGCGCCACCATGGTCGACCTCATCGCGAAGGGCCGCAACGCACAGCCGGTCAACGCCACGATCACGCGAGACGACGAGAACGCCCTGCAGTCCACCTTCCTCTCGATGATGTCCGATCCGCAGGTGATGAACCTGATCCAAGCCAGCATGAACGCCCGCACCCAGGACATGCAGGACGACCTCGCGAAGAACATCAATGTCTGCCAGCTCGCGCGCACCCTCGTCATCAAGCTCGAGGGCTTGCCCGCCGGCACTAAGTCACGTCTGTTCGCAACCGCGCTGTCGTCGGATTTCAACGCGCTCGCCGGCAATCTCGGCAGTCCGTTCGGCGCAGGCGCCATGCAGGGCATGCCGCAGGGCTTCGGCGCGACGCAGCTCTTCCCGTAAGCCTTACGGCTTCGCCGGCTCCACAAGCTCGCCGCGCGCCCAGCGGCCGGCCTGGATGACGCTGCCGTCCGGCGCCCACACCACGCCGAGTCCCTGGCGGTTGCCACTGGCCATCTCGCCTTCATAGCGCTGCCCGTTGGTGTAGCTCAGCACGCCACGCGCCGCGCCATTGCCGCCGACGCCCGAGCCCGCGAGGCTGTCGCCGCTCTTCCAGTGCATCACGCCATGCCCGCTGGCCGCATCGCCGGAATGCTCGCCTTCATAGCGCGCCGCGCGCGCCGAGGCGTTCCCACGACTATCAGCGAACTCGTAGACGCCGACGCCGCTGGCTTGCCCGTTGCGCAACTCGCCGCGATAGCGGTCGCCCGCATTGGGTCCAGCGCCGCGCGTGCGCACGCCCAGCCCGTTGGGCGCGCCGCCCGATATCTGCGCGACATATCTGTCGCCGTTCCCGCCGGTTATGGTCTGCCCATCACTCAGATTGTCTGCCGACTGCGCCGCCTGTCGCGCTGCAGTTGCACGCTGTATCGCGGTTGTCTGCGCACGCCGCGCCGCCTCGACCACGGCCTTCGTCTCCGCCGGCAACTGCTCGACGCTGAACGGCGCGGGACGGCTAAGCTTGGCGATCAGCGTCTCGGCATTCGCCGCGCGCGCGCCGCCGGGGTAGGCGGCAAGGTAGGCGCGGTATCCTGCAAGTGTCCCGTCCCGTTCCGCGATCGCCCACGCCTCAAGGTCCTCGTCGATGCGGCTCTGCTGCGCCGCTGCGAGTGAATCCGCTCCCGGCACGGTTGTGGCCGCGCCTGCTGCACGCGCAGCCGACGCACTCGTCACCTGCGCCTCAGCCTGCGCGATGCGCCGCCTGTCCGCCTCGGCTGCCGCCGACACGGCAGCGCTCGCCTTGGGCGTCGCACCCGTATTGCGGATTGATTCTGCAAACGTGCGCAGCTCACGCGGCGTCGCCGACGCAAGCGCCGGCGCCTGTGCGCGACTCGACTGTGCGAAGGCGCGCATCGCTTGCGTCGTCGCCTCGTCGGCCTTGCCAGTCGTCGCTCCGTCATAGAGCTGGAGTGCCGCCAGCCCGCGCTGGATTTCCTCGATCGCCTGCGACCGCTCCGCGCCAAGCGACACAAGCCGCTCTTCCGCCGCGCGTCCCATCGCGCCCGGCACTTCGCCCACAGCCGGGAATGCCGTGAGATAGACGCGATAGGCCGCCTCGCTGTCTTCCGTCACCGCCTTCACCCACGCCTGCGCATCCAGCACGCGCAGCGTCGATCGCGCCGTCTCCGCCGTGCTCGCGCGCGGGAAGGCCGACACATGGTCGCGCAGCGCTTCCGCATCGCGCGCATCCACCCTGCTCCAGTCCTCAGCGGACTCACTTGTATCCTCAAACGATCCCGTCGCCGGCACAGCATTCGCCGTCGTGGCCTCGGCCACGGTCTGCACTGGAATCTCCGTGGCGACCTGCTCCTGCGGCGCACCTTCGACGCGCCAGCCAAACGGATCCACCAGCCACAGTCCAACGCCGGATCCGATCAACGCAACCGCCGCAACCACAGGCACGGCCGCAAACGAACGCTGTTGCCGCGGATAGCCTGACTCGTAGCTTGAGCGCCGTACGCCCAGGTCGGGTTCATCCAGCCGCTCGTCGCGCCGCTCCTGCGGCACGCGATAGACGGAGTCCGCCAGCCGCGGGCCGCGCAGGGGCTCGGCGCGATCGACATAACGCGTCGTGTCGTTTTCCGCATAGCGCGGCGAAGGCGGCGGATCGTAGCGTGGCTGGGGCGGCGGTGGAGGCGGCTCCGCAAATCGCGGCTGCGGCGGCGGCTCGTAACGTGGAGGCGGCGGAGGCGGTTCTGCAGCACGCGGCGGAGGCGCCGGCTCGTACTTGGGAGGGGGCGGCGGCGACTCGACAAAGCGCGGCGGCGCGGGGGCGGGGTCCGCAAACTCGATCGGCGGCGGCGTCGGACGCTTGGGCTCAGGCTTGGGCGGCGGCGGTGCAACGGCGGCGGCAGCGCGCTTCGGCGCAGCCGCCTGCGCCGGCGGCTTCACCGGATCACCCGCGCAGCTGCGCAGCATCGCCGTCAGCCGTCGCCAGTTTGGGTCCTCCGGGTCGCCATTCCATCGGCTCAGGTCGACAGCATCCAGTTCGTCGAACGGGCGCGGTGGCGCCTCGCCGTCGATGCGCGCCTGGATCAACTTGTTCTTGTAGAGCCCCGTCGCCGCTTCCGACCGGACATATTCCGAACGCCGGGCGCTGTCGGACCACAGCACCAGCACGGCCTTCGACCAGCCCAGCTTCAGGTCTGCAATCGGGCTCAAGTCCGGCTTGGGCTCGGCCGGATCCATCCAGCTGTCCCAGCCCTCCGCACGGAGCAGCTCGCCCACGACCCGGAGTCGATCCCGGTCCTGGCGTGCGTATGCAACGTATACATCAGTCATGGCCGCCCCTCTGGGCCGCCCCCGCCAGACACTTCTATCAGCGCAATTACGGCTTGGGGAGATGCGCCAGACCGGCGTATCCCGCCAACATCACAGATTCTGGGCAGATCCCGGCCCAACTGCGTCCGGAAAGAACACCGAAATACGGGTTCCGCCGGATTCACGGGGGACGATCGTCAGGGTTCCACGATGCAGTTCGGCGAACGCGCGCACGACCGAGAGCCCCAGACCTGCCCCCTTCTGCTTCTTTCCAGCCTCGCCCTGCTCGAAAACACGTGACAGCCGGGTAAGCTCCTCCGGGCTGATCCCCACACCCGTATCCGACACGGAAAGCACCGAGCCGCCCGGGACTTCCTCGGCCACCACCACCACCTCGCCACCCGTGGGGGTGAACTTCAGGGCGTTGGAGATCAGGTTGAGCGCAATCTGGCGCACCGCCTTCGAATCGGCGAACGCTTCGGCATCCTCAGGACCGTCGCACACCAGCTCCACGCCCTTCCGGCGCGCCTCGTCCGTCATGAACCGCACAGCGTCGTCTGCGAGGTCCGACAGGCTCACGATCTCCGGGAAGATTTCGTACTTGCCCGCCTCGAGCCGCGCGAGGTCCAGCACATCATCGACAATCAACGTGAGGTTGCGCCCACCCTCGTGAATCAGCTCGGCGTACTCCTGGTAACGTTCCGGCAGCGGGCCAAACACGCCGCTGCGCATCATTTCGGCGAATCCCACGATCGCATTCAGCGGCGTGCGGAGTTCGTGGCTCGTTTGAGCGAAGAATGTCGTGCGCGCTTCCAGCTGATCCTTGGCCGTGTCGGCCGCCTTTCGCGCTTCCAACGCTGCTTGCGCAGCCTTGAGCAACCGGGTTTCCAACTGAGCCAGCCGGTTCGCGGCGTCCACATCAACTGGGACCGCACGCTGCTGCTCCCGAGGTTCCCTGACACGCAACGCTGCAATGATCGCAGTCGCTGCGAGCAAGACGAGTCCCGCAGTTCCATAACTTGTGGTCAGGATCGCTGCGTCATGCACATGCAGCCAGCTCCCGTTCGATCCGGCGAGCACCGCGATGAACAAGCCGAATATCGCAAATGCAGCGATCTCGATCGTCAATCGGACCCTGCCTGACAGCCAGGCAACCGCGATCGCGATCCCATATATGACAATCAACGCCGAAGCCCCCCCGGTGCTCGCCGCGCCAGCCGTGGCAAGGGCGATCCAGAGTGCTGATTCGACTTCCACAGCCTGCGCCTCGGAGGTAGAGCCCCGCATGAATGCTCCGGCAAGGGGTGGCAGAACCGCACATGCGAACACCACCGCACTGAGCCAGAACGGCACGCCAAGCGCCAAACTCCAGACGCCAGCGATGGTTACCAGCCCAAGCCAGATTCCGCCGGCGCCGCTCATGAGGCGCAGCACCTTAGCAATTTGTCGCTTGAAGCATTGGTTTGCATCGCGCATCCTAACGGCGCATCAACGAATACGGTCACAACCTCAGGTGGGTAAGCACATAGCGGGCCGCGGCTGCCAGGGTGGGTAGTGAGCGACTCCGGTGTGAACGAAATGTCGGGAGGTTCCATTGCAGACGCGGACCAAACTTTGCGCAGTTGCGCTTGTACTTGCAATCGCTGCTCCGGTAGCGATCAGCCAGGTGTCGCCTGAGGCCGCCCCTGCGGGCCGCATCTTGCCGACCACGGCGGCGACCTATGCCGACTATCAGGCCAAGGTCTCGGACATCATGACCAAGGAGCTCGGCGGCGCCGCCGATCTCGAAAAGGCAATCGACACGTTCGGCGCCCCGAACGTCGGTCAGCTATCGGCCGGCTGGATCTCCTACTCGGGCATCCTCGCCGCGCAGCATCCGGACTTCGTCAAGGAAGTCCGCAACATCGACAACTACTACGGACGCGAGCGCCTGATGCTCGGCCTTGAGCGCGACCTCGGCTACGCACGCACGCTGAAGGGCGGAGAGCAGGCGCTGCAGAACGTCCTCGCCGCCAACACGCGTGACACCAGCCGCCTGTCCAGCGCCGGCGCGTTCGTCAAGGAGCAGTCCTACAAGCTGCAGAAAGTCGGCTGGGGCAAGGAGCGGGTGAAGAACCCCGACGCCATTCTAAAGTCGATGAAGACGTCGACCCAGGCCTCGAAGCCGATCACCGACGCCGTCTCGAAAATATTCGCTGGCCCCGACCTCGACGCGATGCTCTCCACCATAGCCGTATCGCCGACTACCGCCGACAGCCTCTGGGACAAGTTCTCCGTCGTCGCGGTCAACGCGCCGGGCAAGGCGCTCGGCACGGTCTCCCCGGTCGCCGTCGCGCAGCAGGACCTGAAGATCGCACCGCAGTTCAACGGCACAGCCAACCGCATGGTCACGCTCGCTGCGCTCCACGCGATCGACGCCGAGAAGACCAATGGCGAGCAGGTGAAGGCCACGATGTCCGACCCGATGTCGCGCCAGTGCCTCGAAGAAGCACAGCAGTATCTCTACGGCTGCGTCTCCACCGCCTACACCCGCTACGAGCTCACGTTCTGCCTCGCCCGCCACGGCCTGCGGTTCGAGAACGACAAGGTCCGCTCGATGGGCAGCTGCTTCGCAGAGATCTCGAAGTAGCCTGACCTGAACCACCACGACCAGCACCGCCCCGGTTGCAAGACCGGGGCGGTTTGCGTTTGAGCTTGCGACCGCGCATCCCGTGCTAGGATGTGTCCGTCATGCGGAAAGACATGTCGAAAGTGGTGATCGAGCGGCCCCGAACCGGAGCCGGCTGGCGCCGCAAGGGGCGGAGAACTCCCCTTGTGGATGCCGACGACACACCGCTGCGTCAGCGCGCGCCGCCAAGGAAGACGCCCAGCAGCAAGAGCCTCAGCGACAACCTCGCGCCGCTACGCCGCTTCCTCGAAAGCAATGTCGGTCGGTCCTGGAACAAGGTCCATGCCGAGATCGCCGAGAATATCCAGCCAACGTCGACAGTGCAGAAACACGTCCTCGAACATGTCGACGACTTCGTCGCAACCCGGACCCGCATGAAGGACGACGAGGTCTATGTGACGATGGGGCGGTTCGGCGGACCGTTCCAGCCGGTCACGGACTCATGGGCGCTGCTCTACGTCCACCCGAAGACGGGCAAGCTGATGCGGAACCGGCACTACCGCACGCCGCCGCCCGGCCGCGCAAAAGCGCAGGTGCTGATCGCAGATCGCCGCCGTGACCTTGGCCCATTGCGCCAGGCGCATCTCTTCGGCGACGGCGCCTGGTGGGATGTCGTTCTCGAAGCCAACCCTGTCCGCAAGGAAGTCGCGCGCGAACGCAAGGGCGCGGCCCCAGCCAAGCGAACGCCGCTTCCGTTCGAGGATGTCGTGCTGGCGCGAGGGCTTTCAGACATGACCCCCGACCGCCTCTATGGCCGGACGGGCGTACACGCCGTATCCGCGAGGCGCCTGACGAAGGCTGAGCGCAAGAAACTCGACCTGCCGTAGCCCAACACGACTGGAACCCTACTGACATTCCCTGTCAGCACGCCATGCTAGAGCGCCGCCATGGTCAAACCGCTTCCACCGCTCAACGCCATCCGCGCCTTCGAGGTCGCCTCGCGCCACCTCAACCTGTCGCGCGCTGCTGAAGAGCTCGGCGTCACGCAGGGCGCGATTTCGAAACAGGTCATCGCGCTGGAGGAGTTCATCGGCATCCAGCTCTTCGCGCGCGAGCCGAGCGGGCTGCAGCTGACCGCCGAAGGCGGCAATCTCAAGGAAGCCATCGCCCCCGCCTTCACCACCCTTTTCGACGCCTTCGCCCGTTACTCGCGCCGCCCGCCGCGCTCCAACACGATCCGCATCTCAACCGTCGCATCCTTCGCTTCAAACTTCCTCGTGCTGCGCCTCGCGAAATTCACCGAGCGCCTCCCCGGCTGCGAGCTGGAATTCCTGACCTCCATCCGCCTCGTCGATCTCGCACGCGAGGAGTTCGACATCGCTGTCCGCTACGGTCCGGGCGACTGGGATGGCGTCGTGGCAACGCCCCTGTCAGATGGCCTGCTGATCCCCGTCTGCGCGCCAGAAATCATGCAGCGCGCCAATGGCGATCTCGCCACGCTGCTCGCCGGCAACCGCCGCATCCAGTCCGCGTCATGGAATGAGTGGCGCGCGTGGACCGATGCCGCGGGCGTACCCCTGTCCGCCGTCACGCCCACTTTCGCGATGGAAGAGTTCTCCGTCGCCATCGCCGGCGCGCTGACGGGCGCGGGCCTCGCCCTTGTCCCCGACATCCTGGTGAAGGACCGGCTGGCCCGCGGCGAACTCGTGCAGTTCTCATCCGTCACCGTGAAGACCGGCTACGCCTATCACGTCGTTCACGCGCCCAACGCCCTGCGGCGCCCCGTCGTGCGCGATGTCATCGCGTGGCTGCGCGACGAGGCCGCCGGCGCATAGCGCCGCGCGAACGTCCGCGCGCAAGCCCGCCACTGCAGTTACCCGCCACTACTTTTGCTCATGGCCCATGATCGTCCTTGTCGATTCCAGCGGACTCAAAACTCATGCATCACGAACTCAGGTCCGCAATCAGACGGGCCGGAAAAAGTAGAGGTTTGGCTCCCCATGATTACCCAGCAGAAGAAGACCAACCACAAGAAAACCGCCCTGAAAGTCTACGCGGCCCCGCTCGTCGTGCTCGTCCTGGCAAGCGCGTTCGCAACGCCGGCGGCCTCCGCCGACGCAAAGCAGCGCGGATACCGCACGGTACAAGCGACGTTCCACTACGATGCGGATGCGACCGCCGAGCAGATCTACGGCAAGCTCCGCAAACTCGCCGACCGCATGTGTGTCACCAAGGGGCCGAGGCCCCTTTCGCTCCACCAGGCTGACGAGGCGTGCATCGCCAGCGCGATGAAAGACGGCGTCAGCCGCATCGGAAGAACCGGCATCGCCGCCCTGCACAGCCGCAACGCCGGCTAGTCCAGCAGCCCCTCTCCCGTCACTCCCGGGACAAATGGCCGGAAGCACGCCTGCTCCCTCTCTCGGCAGGCAACGCTTCCGGCCACGGGCTGTTAGCGCTAGTCTGGCGCCGACACGGATCGGCGAGCACATGTCGCGATCACTTCCCCCGCTCAATGCCTTGCGGGCCTTCGAAGCCGCCGCCCGCCATCTCAGCTTTTCGCGCTCCGCCGAAGAACTCGGCGTGACGCAAGGCGCCATCTCCAAGCACATCATCGCGCTCGAGGATTTCGTCGGCGCGCAGGTCTTCGTGCGCGCGCCCACCGGCCTGTCGCTGACGCAGGAAGGCTACACCCTCACCGAAGCGCTCCGCCCCGCCTTCGCGATGATGAGCGACGCCTTCACGCAGTATCATCGCCGCCCACCACGCTCGAACATCTGCCGCATCGCGACTCTGGCGTCCTTCGCGGGACAGTTCCTCGTGCCCCACCTGCCGGCCTTCCGCGCAGCTCACCCCGACATCGAGATCGAGATCGAGTTCATCACCTCCACCCGCCTCGTCGATCTGACGCGTGAAGAGGCGGACCTTGCCGTCCGCTACGGCCTCGGCGAATACGAAGGCCTCGTCTCCACGCGCCTCGTCAAAGGCGTGCTCGCGCCTGTCTGCGCGCCGTCCGTCTTTGTTGAACACGGCCGGGACGCAGAGCAACTCATCGCCGCCTGCCGCCCTGTTGATCGAAGACTTCCTCGTCGCCATCCGCGCCGCCACGCTGGGCCAGGGTGTAGCGCTCCTCCCGCGCATGCTCGTGCAGAACGAACTCAGCTCCGGCGCCCTCGTCGAATTCTCGCCCACCCGCCTCGACGTCGACCACACCTACCACCTCGCCCACACGACTGCC
>CAIKXW010000208.1 GCA_903831485.1 uncultured Alphaproteobacteria bacterium
AACTGACCGGAGACGGCGTCAACCTGCATTGTCTCGATGGCTTCGAACCTGCCTCGTTGCCGACCAGGCTCGGCAAGGGCAAGGGTATGTCGCTGACCGGCGGCGCACGCGAGGCCTGGCCGGGCCCGCGGGAATGATCGCCAGCCAGGAGGAAGACGTTATGGTCGACAAATCCCGCCGCGCAGAACTGCTACAGCAGTACGCGGACCGCTCGCCGCCCAACGGCGTGTTCGCAGTCCGCAACGCTACGAGCGGCGAGGTCTGGGTCGGCCACAGCAGGAATGTCGACAAGCAGCAGAACGGCCTGTGGGCGCGCCTTCGCGGCGGCATGTGCGTCAACAAGGACGTGCAGGCGTCATGGGCCAAACACGGCGAGGCCGCCTTCAGCTACGAAATTCTCGAACAGCTGACCGAAACCGACAAGTACGTGCTGGAACGCCTGCTGCCCGAACACGCCGCTCACTGGCGCGCACAGCTGCAGGCCGGCGTCATCAAGGGGACGTGACGACGACCATCGGGCCGAGATTGCGTCTGGCGTCCAGCCGGTCCAGCGATGGCGCCCACAGGCTCGACACAGCGCCGTCGAAATAGAGCGCGTCGTCGCATTTCAGCTGGTCGCGATACAACCGGGCCAGCTTGCCGAACGACACGGGCGCATCGCTGATCACGAACAGCGTATCGCCAGCCTCCGTCACGCCGACGCCGTTGCGGATGTGCCGCGAATCCCCGTCATCGTCGAACTTCGGATGCAGCTTGCCGTCGATCACCAGCATCGGCCCCGATTGCGTCGCCCACACAGGCTTCGGCTTCTGCGCGACATACGCATCCGTCGCGCTTACATGCGCCTTGCCATCGCCGCCGATCCAGAACACGCCGTTCGGCTTCAGGTGGAAATTGCCGAACCCGTCGCGCGTGTTCACGGCCTTCATCTGCCGTCGGTTCTCGATATAAAGCCCGATCGGCGCGCCGCGCACATCGAACATCCCCGCATTCATCGCAAAGCGCACCTTGCCCGCCGCCTCGCCCAGATCGCTCTTCAGCCGGGACAATCGCCGGTGCGGCTTGCCATCGGCGCCACGCAGCGACAGGGAAATCCCGTCCTCGCCGGCCCTGGCCGTGCAAACGGTAAAGTCATCGCCCTCGAAGGTCAGCGACACGCACGGCTCGTCCCTCGCCTGCGCTGCAACGTCGGGCGATGCAGACAGCAATGCGATGAACAGAACAACCAGCCCGGCGCGGATGAATCCCATTGCTTGCTGGTGCCCGTGAAATCCGGCGGTTGTGTGGAGTTACAGCTTCACGCTCGGCAGGTTCATGAACGCCGTCTTCAGCGAGGCCGCCCACGAGTCGCTGATCTGGCGGAACTCCTTGTGGTCGCTTTCGATCCGCTGGGTCTGCGCCCGCATTTCGTTCACCGGAATGACGCAGAGGTCCAGCGGCATGCCCACCGACAGGTTGGAACGCAGGGTCGAATCCATCGAGACCAGCACGGCCTTCACCGCATCATCGATCGAGGTGTCCGGCCGGATCACGCGGTCCAGGATCGGCTTGCCATATTTGTGCTCGCCGATCTGCAGGTAGGGCGTGTCCTCGCCCGCCTCGATGAAATTCCCCGCCGTGTAGATCAGGAACAGCCGCAGCTCGCCGCCCCTGCGCTGGCCCGCCATGATGATCGTCGCGTTGGCGGCTGCGCCCTGCGCCTCGATCTCGGCGCGGTCGCGCTTCTGGATCTCGCGCATCGCCTCGCCCACCAGCTGCGCGCCGCGATACAGGGTATCGCAGGTCATGATGCTTTCGATTTCCGGATCGATCTTCGCGTGCTTCACGGCCGCGCCGACGTGCGTCACCACGCCCTGCGTGATGCCGAGATTGCCCGCGCACAGCAGCGTCACGACGCGCTCGCCGGGCTCTTCGAACACGAACATCTTGCGGAACCGCGCAATGTTGTCGACGCCCGCATTGGTGCGCGTGTCCGACAGCAGGACGAGGCCAGCCTGGAGCTTGAGGCCAACGCAGTAAGTCATGTGCCTCCCGATCTCCGCCCGGTTACCCGCAGATCGGGCAGTCCCGCTATTGCTGGGTCTGCCCGCCCTGATTCTGGGTCTGAGACTGGCCCGGCGACTGGGCAATGTCGACCGAGGCGCTAAGCCGCTCCTTCGGTCCGCCGGACACATTGCCCCGAATCGGGGCTGCATCTGCGGCATCAAGGCCACACCCGAGCCGCACATAGCGGTCCGTGGGGCACAACCGGTTCGACGGATCGAAACCCACCCAGCCGATCTCGGGCGCCCACGCCTCGGCCCAGGCGTGCGTCTCGGTGAGTTTCGTGTCGGACGCGAGCAGGTAGCCCACCACATAGCGCGCCGGAAACTTCAGAGCGCGGGCCGCCGCGATGAACACATGGGCATGGTCCTGGCACACGCCCTGCCCGGCCTTCAGCGCCTGCGCCGCCGTGGTCGATGACGACGTCGCGCCCGGCTTGTAGGCCACCGCATCCGCCACGGCGTTGAACAGCCCGTGCATCCGGTCGAGCGACTTCGCGCCCGTTATGCTGGCCGCAAGCTCCTCGATCCGCTTGTCTGTTTCCGTCAGCGGCGTCGGGCGCAGATAGACCTGCGGCCGCACGGTGTCCTTGAGACCCTTGACCACGCCAGCCGCATCGCGCGTCTCGATCTCGCCCTCCGCGACGATCGCCACTTCCGCGCCGCCGGCGGCCGCCGTCCAGATCGACTCGCGATCGCCCGTCGCCGTCGACAGCAGCGCCGGCATCACCTGCCCGTTCACGCTGACTTTCCAGGAGATCACCCGCTGGCTGTCGAAGCTCGGCGGATAGAGCCGCAGCCGCAGGGCGCAGCGTTCCGCCGGCGGATCATAGGCATAGGTCGTGGCGTGTTTGATCGAGAGCCGCATGGTCAGAAGTGATATGCCTTGCTGATTTCAAAGGACAGGCGCCGCGTCGTCGTGATCGCTCCGGAAACGAACTCGTGCAGCCCATGCTGGAACAGCTCGTCGATGCCGGTCTTGTCCAGCTGTTCGACCATTTCGCTCGCCACGGCCTGCGGCGATCCCTTCTCGCCATAGAGTTCGGCAAGGTCATCGAGGAAGCGGCTGATCGAGCGATAGCAATACGCCACCGAGCGCGGGAAGGCCGTATTGAGAATGAGAAAGTCGGCAATGCCCCACGGCGTGTAGTCGCCCTTGTAGACATGGTGATAGGCGCGCAGGGCAGACGTCGCGCGCAGGACGCTCGTCCACTGGTGATAGTCGCGCCCGCCGCCGACCACGTCCGTCTCGGGCAGCAGCACAGAGTATTTCACGTCGAGCAGGCGCAGCGTCATGTCGGCGCGTTCAATGAGACCGCCCATGCGCAGGAAGTAGTAGCCATCGTTCCGCAGCAGCGAGATTTCCGACGCGCCCCGGAACGCCGCCGTCCGGTTCTTCGTCCACTCCAGCAGCGACGGCAGATTCTTCAGGGCCGTATCGGCATCCATCTGCCCCAGCGAGCGCCAGCCATCGTTCAGCGCCTCCC
>CAIKXW010000209.1 GCA_903831485.1 uncultured Alphaproteobacteria bacterium
ATCCGCACGCCGCTGAACGGCGTGCTTGGCATGGCGCAGTCGCTGGTTAGCGACGGGCTGCTGGCCGACCAACGCGAGAAGGTGGACATCATCCTCGAGTCCGGCCGTACGCTGACGGCGCTGCTGAACGACGTGCTCGACCTCTCGAAGATCGAAGCCGGCAAGATCGAGATCGCCTGCATGGATGGGGAGCTGTCAGTTGCACTGGACAGGTTGCGCCAGCTTTTCCTGTCCAAGGCAGTCGAGCGCGGCCTCAAGATCGATCTCCATATCGCGCCCGGCATGCCGGCGATGCTGCATTTCGACCCCGTGCGCGTGCGTCAGTGCGTCGGCAACCTCCTGTCCAACGCGATCAAGTTCACCGAACGCGGCGCGGTGAAGGTCGACGTGCGTTCGGAGGAATTCCAGCCCGGCTTGTGGCGCATCGCTGTCGCCGTGCGGGACACGGGCATTGGCATCACGCCGGCCGTGATGAGCCGGCTGTTCACGACATTCACCCAGGCCGACGCGACCATATCGCGTCGCTTTGGCGGATCGGGTCTTGGCCTTGCCATCACGCGTCAGCTGGCGCGGCTTATGGGCGGCGACGTGACGGTAGAGAGCGAGCCCGGCGTCGGCTCGACATTCACGCTGACCTTCGTGGCCGAAGCCGCAATGCAGGACCACGCTGGCAAGCCTGCCGAGCCCTTTGCATCCGCCGCGAGCGAGACCGAGCTGCGCAACCTGCGCGGTATCAAGATCCTGCTGGTGGACGACAACGCGGTGAATCGCCAGGTCGTGAAGCTGTTCACCGCGCAGCTCTCGGCGCGCTATGTCGAGGCGGTGAACGGGCAGGAGGCGCTGGACCGCCTGCGCGACGAGAAATTCGATATCGTGCTGCTCGACGTGCACATGCCTGTCATGGACGGCAAGGAAGCGATCAGGCGAATCCGCGGATCACGCGAGCCATGGGCCGAACTGCCTGTCATCGCGCTGACGGCTGATGCGATGAGCGGCGACCGCGAGCGTTATCTCGCGCTTGGAATGACGGACTATGTATCCAAGCCGCTGGACCAGCGCGAACTCACGCACAAGATGGCGCTCGCGATGGGCGAACGCCAGCTGCTGGCGAACTTCGCTGCCTGAAGGCAGATTCGCACGCTTGCGAAATGCCGCCGGGCGAGGATGCACTGCGCCAGGCTGGCGCTCAGCATCGCCGCTATGGTGATCGCTGGTTGCACAACCGCGGAAAAAGTTGCGGCTGTCCAGCCAATGGACGCTGCGCTGGCTTGCGATCAGCTCACGGCGGAATTCGCCAAGCTCGACACCATCAACAAGCAAGCTGACGGCAATAAGGTCGTCAACACGGCCAACGTTGCAGCGGTGCTCCTGTCCTGGCCGGCAGCTGTCGGAAACTACATGGACGCGGACAGCGCACAGAAGCTCGTCAACGAGCCCCGGACCCATCTCATGGGCATCTGGAACAGCAAGAACTGCATCGCCTCCGCCAAGGCAGGCTGAGCATCTGAATCTGGCGGGGGCGTCCGGAACATCAGGCGCCTCCGTTTCAGGTCAGGCATCTTCGTACGCCTTACGTCTCTCGAAAATTCTCTCGGCGATCACGTCTTCCGACGATCTCTCCTTCGCGCAGCAGCGAGAGCGTGCTCTCTGGCTGGTAGCGGCGCTTGAAGCATAACGGTCATGAAGCGTATGCGCGGCGGGCGGTATCGGCCGGCCGCCGTATCGAACGCGATCCGCTCGAAGCAGCCTCTCAGTGCCGGCTCGCCTTGCTCTAGGGCCTCAGGACAACTCGCCCGACGATCGTGCCTTCGCGCAGCTGGTTGAGCGTGCGCTCGGCCTGGTCGAGGGCGCGCATCTCCACCGGGATCGGGGCGATCTTTCCGGTCTTCACCAGATCCATCATCTCGCGCGTCTCGCCGAGCGGGCCGGTGTAGGAGCCGACGATCGAATAGGGCCGGCCGGGGAAGGTGGGGATCGGGGCTGCGAACTTGCCGCCGAACAGGCCCACCACGATGATCTCGCCGCCGCGGCGGATGGCGCCGTTGGCGTAGTTGAGCGAGGGCGTGGAGCCGACGAAATCAACTGCGGCTGCGACGCCGCCGCCGGTGTCGAGCTTCAGCTTCTTCAGCGAGTCCGCTTCCTTCGAATTGTAGACGGCGTGCGCGCCGGAAGCCATCGCGGCGTCGAGCTTCTTCTGGTCGATGTCGCAGCCGATGATCTTGTTCTGCGGGAACATGGCGCGCGCGAACTGCAGGCCCATCATGCCGACGCCGCCGAGGCCGACGATTGCGATGGATTCGCCCTCATAGGCGGTACGCACTTTCTTGAGCGCGGAGAACGCAGTGATGCCCGAGCACATGTAAGTGGCGGCGAGGCC
>CAIKXW010000210.1 GCA_903831485.1 uncultured Alphaproteobacteria bacterium
CACCATGCCGGTGAACATGAAGAGGCTCGAGATGATGCCCCATGTGATCATGATGCGCGCCATCCAGATGCGCGCGCCGACCTTGCGGAGAATGAGATTGCTCGGCACTTCGAACACGAAGTAGCCGATGAAGAAGATGCCTGCGCCAAAGCCGTAGATGGCGTCTGAAAATCCGAGATCATCCGCCATCTGCAGCTTGGCGAATCCGACATTCACGCGGTCGAGAAAGGCGACGATGTAGCCGAGAAAGAGCAGGGGAACGATGCGCCAGGCGATCTTGCGAAAGGTCGCGGCATCGCTGGGCGCAGCAGGGCTGGCGTCACTCATGGTCGTCTCCCCCGGCGTTGTCCGCCTCTGGCCGTTTCTTGTTTTCCCCAGCAGCATTCAAATTTCGCCGCCCGTCAATTCGCGTTGCCCTGTTCGCGTCGCGGCGCCATAAACCGGTACGTATCAGGAACGGGCCCTATGTCGGCAGCCATAGCCTCAATGCCTTCGCAGTCGTTTGGCGATCCTTTACCGACAGGGCGTGCTGCCGCGATCGTCCGCGGCGTGGAGCTGATGTTCGCGGAGCTGGGCCTGGCCTCGCTGAGGGAAGTGGGGCTGGCTAATGGCCGCCGTGCAGACCTGATGGCGGTGGGACGGCGCGGCGAAATCGTGATCGTCGAGGTGAAGTCCTGCCTGCAGGATTTCCGAACGGACCAGAAATGGCCTGAGTACGCGTCCTACTGCGACCGGTTCTATTTCGCGATCGATTGCGACTTTCCGAAGGAGCGCATTCCGGAGACGTGCGGCCTGCTGGTCTGCGACGGGTTTGGCGGCGCGATGTTGCGCGAGAGTGAGGCTGCGCCATTGTCGGGCGGACGGCGCAAGGCGGTGACGCTATCATTTGCGCGGCTTGCGGCGGCACGGCTCATGCGTGTGGGCGAACGGGGGCCGGCTGAGGCCGAGCCCGCCATCGACTAGGTCCTGATCGCAATGCCCCTGCAGTATCCCATCGCCAGCAATGCCCGTGACGCGCTCGACGCCGAGGGTGGCGCGCGCACGATGGGAGAAGCGCGCGAGATGGCGAAGGGGGCGGTAACGCTGGTGATCGACTGGGTGCGCCCGCAACCCGCCGAGCGCGAGGCCGTGCAGGCGAAGGCGGAGGCGGGTGTCGCGCGCGGCTTCGTGCAGCTCTACGAGGACGCCAAAGGGCAGCCGGTGATCGCCGTCTCCTATTGGAAGCCGGACCGGGCAGGCGGAGCAAAGCCGAAAAAGGCGAAGGCGAGGCCCGAAAAGCCGCCGGCTCCGGTCGAAGATCACACCGACGATCTCTACTTCACCAAGCCCGGGGTGAAGGCGAAGCGGAAACCGAAAGTGCCGAACCCCAACCAGCTCGACCTGTTCGGTCCCGACCAGAAGGGCGCGGAACATCCCGATCCCCACAACCCGGGCGTGGTCATCGTTGACGAGGAAGGCGATGGCGCGTCATTCGGCGGCGTCGATCAGTCCAGCTAAGCGCTTCACGTTCGTTGCGCGACGTGCGTACAAGCGTGGGCCGCGAGAACAGCCTGCGGCTGGCGAAACCTAGCGACCGGATGGGATGGGCGGCAAAGGCATCAGCAAGCCTGCTGGCGAAACGCTTGGCGATGCCGAGCGTACCCGCTTTGCGGATCTGCTAGTCGACGTAGCGGAACGGCAGGATCGCGACGCGTTTGCGGAGCTTTTCGCCTATTATGCGCCGCGCGTTAAGTCCTACCTGCTGCGGCTCGGGGCCGACGGTGCGCTGGCGGAGGAAATCTCTCAGGACGTGATGGTTACGGTCTGGCGCAAGGCGGCGTTGTTCGACCGCGCGCAGGCATCCGTCTCGACCTGGATTTTCCGTATCGCAAGGAATCGCCGGATCGACCTGTTCCGGCGGTCTAAAAAACCTGAACTCGATCCGGAGGAGGAAATGATCCTCCCGTCCGGCGTCGAGGCGCCTGATGCCCGCATTGAAGCCATGGAAACCGAAGCGCGGGTCCGCGCTGCGATGAAGGACCTGCCCGAAGAGCAGGTTCTCCTTCTGAAGCTGGCGTTTTACGAAGGGTTGTCCCACAGCGAAATCGCGGCCCGGCTGGGCGCGCCACTGGGGACGGTGAAGTCGAGAATCCGCCTGGCATTTGCAAAGATGAAGGTGCGGCTCGGCGATGAATGAGGTCGACGTGATCCGCTGGGGAAACGCACGCGTATCATTCGCATGACGGGGTGTGTCTGACGGATGCGGAGATGATTAAGGTCAGCCGGCAAACTGAACTGGACGAGTCGACCCGTGCCGCACTGGCTTCGGGCAGGGCGGAGCCTGCACTCGATCTTTTCGTGGATATCCTCATGAAAATGAGGGGCATCTCCGATTCCGAGGGCGAGGTCATTTCCGGTGTCGCGCTTGAATTGGACGCGGTCGCAGATATGTCCGCGGACGCGCTGGCCATGGCGTTCGCTGCGATCGAGCGCGGCGGCGCGGCCCCCAAACGCGCGTTGGCTTATCCCGAGCTGGCCGGATTGCCGCCCAGACTGCGCGAGGCGATCGCGTCAGCCGAAAGCCGGACAGGCTGGAAGACGATCGGCCTTGGCATACGCAGCCTCGATCTGGGCGCGCCCGGCGCACTGAAGGCCGAGATCATCAGGGTCGCCCCTGGTACGACGGTGCCGCGGCATACCCACAAGGGGCGCGAGCTGACGCTGTGCATCCATGGAGAGTACATGGACAGCGGGGCGGTCTATGGTCCCGGCGACTTCTCGATCCGGGATGCAAGCATCCATCATGAGCCCGAGGCTCTGGCTGGCGCCCCCGCCTATGCCCTGGCGGTCACCGACGCGGGCCTCAAGTTCGATGGCCTGCTGGGCGTGTTCCAGAAGCTGTTTGGTCTCTAGCACGGCGCTGTCGCTTCTGCGCGCTGCGTGACAGGCGCGCACCGAACCGCTACCAGCCCCGGCATGCCGCCTGCGCCAGCCCAGTCCCCGACGCCCACTGCCGGATGGCAAAGCCGGCTTGCGGCCGGCGAACTCGTGCTTGCCTCCGTGGATGGCAAGGCAGACTTCGATGCCGCAATGGATGCAAGCCGGGCCTTCAACCGGCTTGAAGGTCCCGACCGGGGCTTCGCGCGCGCCATGGCGGGCGCGGCGTTGCGTGGTCTCGGCCGCATCGACTGGGCGCTTGGCGGCATGGTGCAGCGGCCGCTTGCCGACATAGAGCCGCCCCTGCGCGCCTTGCTGCGTGTGGGCGCAGCGCAGCTCTGGATGCTCGGCGTGGCTGAGCACGCAGCGGTGTCGGCAACGGTCGAAGCGGCCAGGCAATGGCATGAGGCTCGCCGTGGGGGAGGTCTGATCAATGCGGTGCTGCGGCGCGCCGCACGCGAGCGCGATGCGTGGGAGAACGCCCCCGTCACGTCAGTGTGGCCCGACTGGCTGGCGGCGAAACTGAAGTCGGCGATCGGCGCAGACCGCGCCGAGGCCATGGCGCTTGCCCAGCTTCAAGAGCCGCCGATCGATCTCACCTTGCGTGAGGGGGTCGACGCCGCCGTGTGGGCCGAACGTCTCGAGGCGAACATCCTTCCCGGCGGCTCGTTGCGGCTTCATGGCGGCGGCGCGATCGCAAATCTGCCGGGCTATGCCGAGGGCGCCTGGTGGGTGCAGGATTCGGCGGCAGCCCTTGCGGCGCGCCTGCTCGGCGATGTGCGCGGGATGGCTGTGGCGGATATCTGCGCGGCGCCCGGCGGCAAGGCGATGCAGCTCGCAGCGATGGGCGCGAAACTCACTGCAGTCGATCTCTCGTCCCAGCGCGTCGCCCGCTTGCGGCAGAACGTCGAGCGCGCGCGCCTGCCAGTACAGATCGTCGAGGCCGACGCCCGCATCTGGCGCCCTGCAGAGCCGCTTGATGCTGTGTTGCTCGATGCGCCGTGCTCGGCGCTTGGCACCATTCGCCGGCATCCCGAGGGTGTGTGGCGACGCGACCCGCGCGACTTCGTCCGCTTCCCTGCCGTGCAGCGCGCGCTGCTCGACGCCGCTGGCGAGATGCTCAGGCCTGGCGGCCGGCTCGTCTATGCGGTCTGCACGCCGACGCCTGAAGAGGGAGTTGAAGTTGTTGAAGCTGCCATCGCGGGAGGCGGGTGGCGGCGCGTTGCGGTCGCTGCCGCGGAGGCTCCCGGCTTTGAGACTTCGTTAACCATGCAGGGAGATGTGCTCACACTGACCCACCCCCGGCGTGATGCGAAAGACGCGCTCGATGCGGAAAGCGAAACTGCATCCGCCGGCGCCGATGCTTTTTTCATCGCGCGCCTTGAACGGGTCTGAGCGGATCGCCATTCCCAGCCGTGTCGGGATACGGACGAACCGGGCTCTGGGCGCCTTCCGTGAGAAGTTGCCACATTCCTGCCTTCGATAAGCGACGAATGCGAACCATTGGGTTCAGCGTCGGTTCAGTCGTTTCTGATAGACAGTGTGTGTAGGGACGGGTCCTCCCCCGATGCCGTCCCGCCGGAGATAACGAGATGGACGCCATGTTCCACGCCCCCGCCGTCTCCTTCGCCCGCGCCAGCCTTGACGCGACCCGCCCGTCGGTCATCGCCAAGCCCTCCAAGGCCTTCGCGATCGCCTTCGCTGTGCTCGCCACGGCGCTCGCCGGATGCGCCAGCGGCCTCGGCGCCAACAGCTATGAAACTTCCCAGGCCGGCCGCGTTGCGCGTGTCGAGGAAGGCACGATCGTGGCGGCGCGTCCGATAACCATCGAAGCCCCGAACTCATCGGCAAAGATCGGCACGCTGGCCGGCGCCGCGCTTGGCGGCCTTGCCGGTTCAGAGATTGGCGGCGGCCACAAGGCCAACGCGGCCGGCGCCATCGGCGGCGCCGTACTCGGCGGCCTGGCCGGCAACGCCATCGGAAAGTCGGCTGGCGCCCAGCCGGGCTTCGCCTACACGATCCGCCTGCCGTCGGGCGAACTGGTCTCCGTCACGCAGGCCGGCGACTTCGCCATGCCAGCCGGCACGCCGGTGCTGATCGAATACGGCGCCCGCGCCCGCGTAATCCCGCAGAACACGGCCTACGGCTACTGATCGGCGTCTGACCAATCAGGGTGCGCCTGACCCCCTGCCAGCGGTAGCAGTCTCAGGGTCGGCCGATTGCCGTGCGACAGGTTGCGCGGCCGTTTGGGCGCTGCTAGGCCGATCTCATGTCTGACATCCGG
>CAIKXW010000211.1 GCA_903831485.1 uncultured Alphaproteobacteria bacterium
CGGGATGGTCTGGATCAACCAGGCGCTGTTTCGCGGAAAGGGTCGCAGCTGGGCCTTCGCTGCCGTTTCTGAGCCGGCGGCCAACCCATGAATCGGACGACCAAACCCCTACGCGCCATGAGCGAAAACTGGCGGTGAAGGTGGGATTCGAACCCACGGTACGGTTTCCCGTACACACGCTTTCCAAGCGTGCGCCATAGACCACTCGGCCACCTCACCAGCGCAGGAGGGGGCTTTTACATGGGGCTGCCTGAAGCGCAAGTTACCGCCATCGCAGCACTGGCCTTTGCACGGTTGCGGCGGGGCTCCCAAGAAGACCCGTCTACGCGGCACGCTCATTGCTTCTACGTCATCCGGGCAGACGCGCTGGGGCGCATTCTGGGTCCGGGGTCTGGCGTCGGCTGCGGTGGGGCAGCCGGCGCCTACCCCGTTTCGTCAGCAACGTCATTTCTGACCGGCGCGCTGGTAGACGACCTTGCCCGCGACCACCGTGATCTCCGGTTCGACGGTGAGAATGTCCGCTTCCGGCACAGTCATGATGTCCGCGCTGAAGCCGGTGAAGTCCGCCAGCTTGCCCGCCTCGATCGTGCCGAGGTCCTTCTCCATGAAGGACGCATAGGCCGGCCACAGCGTGAACATCTTCAGCGCTTCCTGGCGCGTCACGGCCTGCTCCGGATGCCAACCCTCGCCCGACTGTCCCTTCAGGTCCTTGCGCGCCACGGCTGCATAAAATTCGATTCGCGGATCGCCCTGCTCCACCGGCGCATCGGACCCGCCCGCAATCACCGACCCTGCGTCGATCAGGGCTCGCCAGGCATAAGCGCCGGCCAACCGATCCGGCCCAAGCCGCGCCGGCGCAAAGTAGAGATCCCCGATCGCGTGCGACGGCTGCATAGAGGGGATGATCCCGAGTGACTTGAAGCGCGGAATGTCTTCCACGTGCAGGATCTGCGAATGCTCGTTGCGCCAGCGCTTGTCCGCGCCCTTGACGCCTGCATCCGCAAACGTCTTGTCCATCCAGTTCAGGACGAGCCGGTTACCTTCGTCTCCGATCGCGTGGTAGGCCACCTGGATGTTGGCGTCCGAAGCCTTGCGCATCAGCGCCAGCATCGCCGCCTCATCCGAGCGCAAGAGCCCGACAGTTTCCGGCTGGTCCGAATAAGGCGCAGACAGAAGCGCCCCGCGCGATCCCAGCGCGCCATCCATGTAGAGCTTGACCGCCTTCGATGTGACGAGCCCGTTCTCGCTGGCGCCCCAGAGGCCGCCCTCGGTCATCAGGTCGAAATCGCCGCCATCGACGGCATTGTAGATTCGCAGCTTCATCTCGCCGGCTGCAGCCATCGTGTTCAGCGTCGCGACGTGCGGTCCAAGCACGGACATGTTGTGCATGCCCGTCCAGCCGAGGCTGACGGTGCGGTCGATGCCCTTCACATAGGTCTCGCGCACCTGCGCCTCGCCCGGCGATGTCGCAAGCTGCGACATCGGCGCCATCGCATCATCGATCAGCATGCCCGTCGGAAGCCCGTCCGCACCCACTTCAATCCGCCCGCCCGAAGGCTGCGAGGTCGGCTTGGCGTCCAGCTTCGTCGCCTTCAGCGCCGCTGTGTTCGCCACCAGCGCGTGTCCATCGGCGCGCGTCAGGACCACAGGACGATCGCCGCTCACCGCATCAAGATCCTGCCGCGTCGGAAAACGCTTCTCCGGCCAGTGCGTCTCGATCCAGCCGCGGCCGATCAGCGGCTGTCCAGCAGGCAGCGTCGTCGCCGCCTCGCCCACCACGCTCACCAGTTCCGCAATCGACTTGATCTCATCCAGGTCGAGCGTCATCTCGCGCTCGCCGATACCATAGAGATGCGCGTGGGCGTCGGTGAAACCCGGATAGAGGAAGGCCCCGCCGAGATCGACCTTCTCGGTCGCGGCGCCCGCCGTCTTCAGCAGCTCTTCCGCGGCGCCGACTTCGACGATCCGCCCGTCTTTCACGCTGACGGCGCTCGCAGGCAGCTGTCCGTCGAGGCCGGTATAGATTGTCCCGCCGTGAATGATCATGTCGGGGGCGGGCCCCGCCGCCTGCTGGGGCTGGCACGCAGCCAGCGCCAGAACCGCAACACCAGCAAATAGAGCGCGCATGCAAAAACCCCTCGCCATGACAGCAAGGGGTTTAACGTTCTTACGTCGAAAGAGAAAAGGCTTAGGCGGCCTTCTCGGCGCGCTTGGCGATCTCTTTCTTGACCTTGAGCATTTTCGGCGAGAGCTGCTCGTCCTTCGCCTTGGCGAGGTAGCCGTCGAGGCCGCCACGCTTGTCAACCGTACGCAGGGCGGCCGCCGACACGCGGGCCGAATAGGACTGGCCCATGGCGTCCGAGTGAACGGTGACGTTCACCAGGTTCGGCAGATAGCGCCGCTTGGTCTTGATGTTGGAGTGGCTGACGGTGTTGCCCACCATCGGCTTTTTGCCGGTAAGTTCACAGACGCGGGACATGGGCCCACCTTTCCTAGGTCGTCTGCAAGGTCGGAAAAGCCCGTAAAACGGGGCTTTCGGCCCTGCGCTGAAAGCGAAGGCGGGTGGATAGTGGGGGAGGCGCCCGCTGTCAAGTTCAAGGGTGGCCGCCTCCCATTGTCATTCCCGCCGCAGCGGGCAGTGCGAGGGGCGGGAACCCGGGGGCGACGGACACCGACCTTGCGGTCCCTGGGTTCCGGGTCTCGCCTGCGGCTCACCCGGGATGACAGGGTAACTTTCGCCATCCGCACTCTATCCACAGCCTCACCCGTTGACCACGCTTGCCCGCGCCCCCAACCTTGAATCTGGACCGATCCCGAGTCCCCCAGGGAAGACGGACATGCGCTGGCGCCCATCGACCCAGACCAACGCCACTCCCACCGCTGAGAGCCAACCACGCGCCTTGGCGGGCCGTCTCGCCCAATAGTCCTCTGCTTCATCGGGAGCGCAGCCTCTGGCCAGCGACAACCAGCGTATCCGGGCCATCCTTGGCCCCACCAACACCGGCAAGACGCACCTTGCTGTGGAGCGGATGCTTGCGCACGGCACGGGGATGATCGGCCTGCCGCTGCGCCTGCTTGCGCGCGAGATCTACGACAAGATGGTACAGCAGAAGGGCGAGAAGGCCTGCGCCCTCATTACGGGTGAAGAGCGGATCAAGCCGGCCGGCGCCCGCTGGTTCGCCTGCACGGTCGAAGCCATGCCGGTCAACGAAGGCGCCGACTTCATCGCCATCGACGAGATCCAGCTGGCGCAGGACCCCGACCGCGGCCACGTCTTCACTGATCGCATCCTGCATGCGCGCGGGCGTCACGAGACCATGCTGCTCGGCGCCGACACCATGCGTCCCGCCCTGCAGCGCCTCGGCCTCGACATCGACGGCGAGCGACGCGAGCGTTTCTCGCAGCTCTCCTATGTCGGCCCGACCAAGATAACCAAGCTGCCCAAGCGCTCGGCCATCGTCGCCTTTTCCTCCGAAGAGGTCTACGCCATCGCCGAGTTGCTGAAGCGCCAGCGCGGCGGCTGCGCCGTCATCATGGGCGCGCTCAGCCCGCGCACGCGCAACGCCCAGATCGATCTCTACCAGGCCGGCGAGGTCGACTACATCGTCGCCACCGACGCCATCGGCATGGGTCTCAACCTCGATGTCGGCCACATCGCCTTCGCCAGCCGCCGCAAGTTCGACGGCCGCCAGCGCCGCTTCCTCCGCGCCGATGAACTCGCCCAGATCGCAGGCCGCGCCGGCCGCTTCCGCGACGACGGCACATTCGGCGAGACAGCCGATTGCGAGACCTTCGAGGAAGAAACCGTCGACCGCATCGTCAACCACCAGTTCGATCCGGTCGAATTCCTTCACTGGCGCAATTCCAACCTCGACTGGTCGAGCGTCGACGCTCTGCTCAAGTCGCTGCGCCGCGCGTCGCCCGACGTGATCCTGCGCCGCGCCCCCGAAGCGCTCGACGAGACCACCTTCGCCGCGCTCGCCGCCGACGACGCTGTCCGCCGCGCCGCGCGCACGCACCTGCATGTGCGCCGCCTGTGGGACCTCTGCACCTTGCCCGACTTCCGGAAATACGGCCCCGAAGCCCATCTCCGCCTCGTCCAGAATTTCGTCGAGAAGCTCATCGAGCCCAACGCCCGCATCAAGGACGAGTGGATGTACGAGCAGGTTGGGCGCCTCGACCGCACCGAAGGCGAGATCGAGAACATCCAGCACCGCCTCGCCGAAATCCGCACCTGGACTTACGCCGCCAATCGCGCGGACTGGCTCGAGAACGCCGAGACATGGCGCGGCCGCACGCGCGAGATCGAGGACAGGCTGTCGGACGCCCTCCACCAGGCGCTGATGAACCGTTTCGTCGACCGCCGCACGTCCGCGCTGCTCAAGGCGCTCAACTCCGACGAAGATGCGCCCGCCGAGATTGGCCCCGCCGGCGAAGTTCTCATTGGCGGTCACCCGGTCGGCCATCTCGAAGGCCTCGTCTTCCACGCCGAAGCGGCAGGCGAAACACTGGCCGGACGGGCCCTGCGCGGCGCCGCGCTCAAATCGCTGCGCCCCATCATCGAGCAGCGCCTCATCGCCATCGCCAACGCGCCAGACGCCGACCTCAGCTTCGATGCCGCGAAGGCCGCCGTCGTCTACGCTGGCGCGCCGGTCGCAAAACTCGTCGCCGCTGCCGACTGGCACTCACCCACGCTCGAACTCATGGGCGCCCGCGACGCCAGCACAGGCGGCCGCGAAGGCGCCATCGCCCGGCTCGTCAGCTGGTTCGTGGGACACTCCAAGGCAACGCTGCCGGCGCTGCACGATCTCCGCACCGTTCTCGACGGCGCCACCCTTCGCGGCGGCGCGCGCGGCGCCGCCTACCAGCTGCTTGAATCCGGCGCCGCTTTCGACCGCCGCCACGGCGCCCATGCATTCGAGCTCTCGGCCGACGACCGCACCGCCCTCAACGCCGCGGGCGTGAAGACCGGCCGCATCGCAACCTGGCTCCCGGGCCTGCTGAAACCCTCCGCCGCGCGCCTCGCCCTCGCCCTGCGCGCCGTTCATTCTGGCAAGCAGGCGCCCGCCATCCCCACGCAATCCTCCTTCCCGCTGAAGGACGGCGCCTGGACCGACGCGATGCTCAACACCGCCGGCTATCTCCGCCTCGGCCCCCGCGCCGTCCGCGCCGACCTCACCGAGCGCCTCGCCTCAGCTCTGTCGCAGATCCGCCGCGCATCGGAGGCGTCCACCTTCGCCGTGCCGCCCGAACTCGCCGCTCAGGTCGGCTGCCCTACGGCGGACTTCCCCGCCATCCTCCGCGCCCTCGGCCTCAAGCCCGCCGAGAAGGACAAGGACACAGGCGCGGTAAAGCTGTGGCGCTTCCCCGCCCAGCGCCAGCACGAGGGCCACGTGCGCAAGCCTGAACAGCCCGCGCGCGCACAACCGCCGCCGACCGGACCGTTCGCCGTTCTCGCCGAACTCTTCGTCGCCCAGCCCGCCAGCGCGCCCAACCGCCGCCGCCGCAGGCCACGCCGTCCGCAAGCCGCCCCCGCGCCAAAGGCGGCGTCATGAGCGAAGACCGGATGCGCATCGATGTCTTTCTCTGGCGAGCGCGCTTCTTCAAGGCGCGCACCTCCGCCACCGAAGCCATCGAGGCAAAAGGCGCGCGCATCGAGCGCGATGGACAGGTCCGCCGCATCGACAAGCCGGCCACCCCGGTCGAAGCTGGCGACTTGCTGACCTTTACCGCGCCCTCTGGATCGAAGCTGGTGCGTGTTATCTCACTTCCCGAACGCAGGGGTCCGCCCGCAGAAGCGGCGCTGTGCTATGAGGCCCTCCTTTAGGCGTCAGGGGGTGGGGCGCTGACCGGATCCCAACAGCGCCCGGAGGAGGGCCTGCGTGACAGAACCGACGACCCCGCCCGAGCCAGCCTATTCGCCTGCACGGCAGTCGCTGGCCGCGCTCCGCCGCCTGCCAGACATCCGCGCTGCGCTTGAAGCCCTCGTGCTGTTCCTGCTCGTCCTGTTCGCCGGAGCATGGGCGGTCAGCACCGGCGTGTTGACGCTCGATCCATTGCCGCGCGGCCAGTTGATGGGCATCTGGATATCGGCCTTCATGAC
>CAIKXW010000212.1 GCA_903831485.1 uncultured Alphaproteobacteria bacterium
GGCTGGACGATGCGGCATGGTTTCAAGTCAGCGCCGCCAATCGCCAACCTCCTGATGCGCGCAGCGACGGTGAGCATTGACCCGAACAAGCATCGCAACCTGACCGACATCCTGATCGTGCCCGAGATGAAGGGCATCGAGTTGCGCTCGTGGAAGGACTACGAGCGCGCGGTGGATGCGGGCTACAATGACATGAAAGCCGCCCTTGCCGACGTGAAAGGCCCGCTGGCGCAGATCATCCGGGGCAATGCTGCGGCGAGCGCAGACTAATCCTCTTCCTCGCCCTCGATGATCACCGCAGCGCCGGTGACGGAGAAGTCCATCTTCTGCTTCGCGTTCGCCGAGGCCAGCCATTTGACGGCCTTCTCGGCGAGCTTGCCGCCGTGCGGATTGGCGGCCAGCGGCCGGAGGACGATGACGGCTTCATCAAAGCGCTCTCGCGCCATCAGGGCGTGCGCGGTGGTGGCGACGATCGCGTCGACCTGCGGGGCCAACTGGTAAGCCTTGATCAGGACTTCGATGAGGTGATCATCAACCTCCCCCGTCGCATTGAGGCCGCTTTCGAAGTAACGGAACAGCGCTGACGCCCTTGTGTCGTCACGGGCGTGCGAGCGGCCGAAGGATTTCCGCGCGCGCTCGAAAAGCGCTGCATCCGAGGCCGCGTATGCGGCACGGAGGTCGCACAGCCCGCTGACATAATGCGTCTCCGCGCTGTCGCCATTCACGGCGAGGATCGCGTCGATTTGCTTTCGGGCTTCGGAGAGATCGCCATACCAGGTCTCGACCCAGGCGCCTGCACGCTGGGCGTCGATGTCAGCCTTGTTGCGGCGCACGTCATCCTTGATCTGCCTCACAGTGTCTTTCGCCTTCTCTGCGGTCGGCAGACGCCGCAGGTAGACCATCGGCAGGAGCAGGTTGTCGTAAGCCGCCGCGAGGCGTGTGGTCTGTATGCCAGCCTCGACGGGGAAGATGCCGGGGATTGGCCCGAACTCGATGGGCTTGCGCTTGTACTCGCGCAGCTCCTCGTCGAACTGCCCTGGCGTGATGCCGAATGCGGGTTCGAACGACGTCAGCACGTTGCCGCCTTCCTGAAGAAGCCTGACGTATCTGTCGAAGCCCTTTGCGCGCTCTGGGCGCCCCAGCATCATGTAATGCGTCGCGAGCCAGGACTGCGCATAGAAAGCGCCGACTTCCTCGCCTGACATCTGGTCCGGGCGGTCGAGAAACTTCTCGATCTCCAGCCAGCTGCCGCGCATGAGCGAATAGGCGCGGCCCTGCGTGAACTTGCCGACCTCGACGCCTGTCGTCGTGAACTCAGCGGTCGAAAGAAACTCGGCGATGCCCTCGATGTACCAGGCCGGATAGCCGGTGCGATTGTTCGACAGCACATAGTGGTGGGTGTATTCGTGGAACAGGATCACGCGCGCATCGTCGGCGCGGACGTTACGCGGCATGTCGCGCTGGCGCTGCTGATAACGAAGCGACTTCGAGACAGCAACCGTGCCTTCGATGCCGGCTGAGTAGTACCCCATGACCATCGAGTTGCGGTAGTACGGCGCCGTCAGATCGAAATCCGGGTTGGTGCGGGTCACGTAGATCGGCAGCTTCGCCGGGCTCAGGGACTTGCGCGGCATGATGCGCGTGATCAGGGCGTGGAAGCCTTCGAGCGCGGCAAGTTCCTCGCGGCTGCTTTCCTCGCTCGCTGAGGAGTACATCACGAAGTTCGCGCTTTCGAGGCGCAGCCAGCGTCCGGTGGTGGGGGCGGCCCACGCTGCAGGCTGGGCAAGCGACATGGCGAGGCCCGCGCCCAGACCCTGAAAAAGTGTCCGCCGATCCATGAGCCACCCCCTGCCTCTAGGAAAGCTGGCTGATTTTCCTGCGCGCGCCAACTGGAAAGTTCAGGCCGGATCGACCGCCGGGTCGGGGCGCTTGAATTCCTTCCAGCCGCCGCGTTCCTGCTGGAAATAGCGGGCCGGAGCCCCCGCATCGAGCGCGGTCTTGTATTGCTGTCGCGCCTTGGCGCGAGCGCTCTCATCTCCGCCGTCGAAGACGA
>CAIKXW010000213.1 GCA_903831485.1 uncultured Alphaproteobacteria bacterium
CCAGTTGCTCGACCCGCGACGGTCTCCTCTCTCAACACGATCAGGATGCCAGAAAATCCGGTCGCGTAAATTGCAGCGCCCTGTGGAAACTGTTGAGCACCTTGTTGATAAAAACCTCTCGCACGTGCGAGACACGCGCGACGCGTTTGCGAATACCGGAGACGACTATGGCGCTCGACCTGGAGACGCGGCAGCAGCTGATCGAAACGGTGCGCCGCTTCGTGAGCGAAGTCTGCCGCCCGAACGAGCAGCTGGTGTCGGAAACGAACGCAATCCCCGAGAAGATCGTGCAGGAGATGCGCGATCTCGGTCTCTTCGGACTGTCCATCGCGGAGGAGTATGGCGGTCTTGGACTTACGATGGAGGAGGAGGCGCTGGTAATCCTCGAGATGGGCCGCACCTCGCCTGCGTTTCGTTCGACCTTCGGCACCAATGTCGGCATTGGCAGCCAGGGCATCGTGATGTTCGGCACGCAGGACCAGAAGCAGGAATGGCTGCCGAAGCTCGCCACCGGGGAGGCGATTGCGAGCTTCGCGCTGACGGAGCCCGATGCAGGATCGGACGCTGGCTCGGCGAAAACCAAGGCCGTGCGCGATGGCAATCACTACGTGCTGAACGGCTCGAAGCGCTACATCACCAACGCCGACAAGGCGACGATCTTCACCGTGATGGCGCGAACGGACCAGAACACGCCGGGGCCCAAGGGGCTGTCGGCGTTCATCGTGGAGCGCGACACGCCGGGCGTCACCATCGGCAAGCCTGAGAAGAAGATGGGGCAGCAGGGCGCGAATGTCTGCGACGTGATTTTCGAGGATGCACGCGTGCCGATCACGTCGCGCCTCGGTGAAGAAGGCGAAGGCATGAAGGTGGCGATGAGCGTGCTGGATCGCGGGCGTCTGCACATCTCCGCCCTGTCGGTCGGGATCGCAGAGCGGCTGGTCGAGGAGATGGTGCGCTACGCCTCCGAGCGGAAGCAGTTCGGCAAGCCGATCATCGAGCATCAGCTGGTGATGGGAATGATCGCGGAAAGCTACGCCGAGGCTGCGGCGGGGCGCGCGATGGTGATGGACGGCGTGCGCAAATACGACGCGAAGGAAAAGACCGCGCTCATCGCGTCAGCGACAAAGATGTGGTGCACCGAGATGGTGGGCCGCGTCGCCGATCGCGCGGTGCAGGTGCATGGCGGCGCAGGCTATATCGCGGACTATGCGGTGGAGCGCTTCTATCGCGACGTTCGCATCCTGCGGCTCTATGAGGGCACGACGCAAATCCAGCAGATGGTGATCGGGCGCGAGTTGCAGCGGATGGCGAAGGCAGGGGAGATCTAGGCGCTAACGATCTGTCGTCACCTGATGGAACAGGCTGGCGCGCAAGTCCGCTAGGTCCTTGAAGTCGACCTCTGACTCCATCCCGCTGATCATGACTACGCGCGAGGGTCCACCAGGCTTCGACAGGCTGATAGCCTTGTCGAGTTCGGCCAGCGCCTTGTGGCGAAGCTCCACGCGCCGGGCGCGGTCCTGCGAGTAGTCCGACAGCGCACGACGGGACTGCGCAGCGAGCTTGAGGACGTAAGGGTCATTTGGTGCGGCGGCGACATGTCCGTCGAGCTGGGCGGAGATATCGGCGATGTCTGCGGTGCTCATCCCCTCCCCGTGCTGACCGATCGAGACCATCAGGCCGGCAGTTTGCTGGAGGGTAGCGTCATTCGCTGGCGCTGTGGCGCAGGCGGCGAGTATTGCAAGGCTTGCGGCGAGGACGAATAGCTTCATCGGGAACTCCGCGATTCTTGACGACGCCAGTCAGACCGCTCAATGCGGCGCAAAAGCGGCGTGCGAATCGTTTGGGCGGAACACGCTGCAAATGCGTGACAGGGATCGCTCTCCCCGATTAGATCGGGACAGCAACGGGGGTCTTCATGAACAGTGACGGCGAGATTGCGCGGGCAGCGCGGCTGAAGCCGATCAACGAGATCGGGGCGAAGCTGGGCGTGCCTGCGGACGCGCTGATTCCATACGGGCATACGAAGGCGAAGATTTCGGCTGGCTTCCTCAAATCGCTCGCGGACAAGCCCGATGGCGATCTCGTGCTGGTGACGGCGATGAATCCGACGCCCGCCGGCGAAGGAAAGACCACGACGACGGTGGGGCTGGGCGACGCGCTGACGCGGATCGGCAAGCGGGCTGTGATTGCCCTGCGCGAACCGAGCCTTGGGCCGTGCTTCGGGCAGAAGGGTGGGGCTACGGGCGGGGGCTTTTCCCAGGTCGTGCCGATGGACGAGATCAACCTGCACTTCACCGGCGACTTCCACGCCATCACGGCGGCGCACAACCTGCTGGCGGCGATGGTGGACAACCACATCCACTGGGGCAATGCGCTGGGCATAGATGTGCGGCGCGTGCGCTGGCGCCGGGCGCTGGACGTGAATGATCGCAACCTGCGCGGCGTGGTGACGGGGCTGGGGGGCGCGGCGAACGGCACGCCGATCGAGACGGGGTTCGACATCACAGTCGCATCCGAAGTGATGGCGATCCTGTGCCTTGCGGACAACCTCGCAGACCTCAAGGCGCGGCTGGCGAAGATCATCGTGGCGGAAACGCGCGACCGCAAGCCCGTGACCGCTGGCGACATCAAGGCGGACGGCGCGATGGCCGTGCTTCTGAAGGATGCGATCCAGCCCAACCTCGTGCAGACGATCGAGAACACGCCGGCGATCGTGCATCTCGGGCCATTCGCGAATATCGCGCATGGCTGCAACTCGGTGACGGCGACGCGGGCGGCGCTGAAGCTGGGCGAAATCGTCGTGACGGAGGCGGGGTTTGGCGCGGACCTCGGCGCGCAGAAATTTTTCGACATCAAATGCAGGCTGTCGGGCCTGAAGCCGAAGATGGCGGTGCTGGTAGCGACGATCCGCTCAATGAAGATGAATGGCGGCGTGGAGAAAGGCGATCTTGGCGGCGAGGATATCGAGGCGTTGCAGCGCGGCGCTGTAAACGTGCAGCGGCATATCGAGAACCTGAAAAGTTATGGCCTGCCGGTGATCGTGGCGCTGAATCACTTCACGTCGGACACGCACGCCGAGGTCGATACCGTGAAGCGCATCGTCGGCGCGATGGGGGCCGAGGCGATCGTGTGCCGCCACTGGGCGGACGGCGGCAAGGGCGCCGAAGAACTGGCGCATGCGGTGGTGAAGCAGCTGGCGAGGAAGGAGGACAGGTTCACTGTCCTCTACGACGACGCCCTCCCCCTGCTCGCCAAGATCGAGGTGACGGCGAAGCGCATCTATCGCGCGGACCGCGTGGATGCGCCGGCGAAGGTGGTGCAGCAGCTGAAGCGGTGGGAGGAGGCGGGATATGGCCGCCTGCCCGTGTGCATCGCGAAGACGCAGTACTCGTTCTCGACCGACCCCACGAAGCTTGGCGCGCCGGAGGGGCATGTGCTGGACGTACGTGAGGTGCGGCTATCCGCGGGCGCGGGATTCATCGTGGCGATCTGCGGCGACCTCATGACGATGCCCGGCCTGCCGCGCCAGCCGGCGGCGGAACTGATGTCGGTGGATGCGGATGGAAACATCCACGGGCTGTCCTGAGGAGGTGTGGTGATGCGCATCGCCAAGCTCGCCTTCCTCGTCCGCGACTATGACGAGGCCATTGCCTGGTTCTCGCGCTGCCTCGGATTCGACCTGGCCGAAGACATCGACATGGGCGGCGGCAAGCGGTGGATTGTGATGCAGCCGCCGGGCGCGCAGGGAGTCGCGCTGGTTCTGGCGAGAGCCGTAGGCGATCAGCAAACGGCGCTGGGCAAGCAGGCCGGCGGGCGTGTCTTCCTGTTTGCAGAGACGGACAATTTCGATCGCGATCATGCGCACATGCTTCGCGAGGGCGTGGTCTTTCGCGAAAATCCGCGAAACGAGGTCTATGGCAAGGTGGCGGTCTTCGAGGACCTTTATGGCAATCCGTGGGACCTGATCGGGCCGGCGCGATAGGCGGTCTGCCCCTGCGGCGCCGCTTGCGCAGCGCCCCCCCGCCTGTGAAGCTCCGCAAAACAGGAAACGCGTTACAGGGGAAACGAAAATGCGGCTGACACGGCGAAGCCTTCTGGCCACCGTATGGGCGACAGGCGTTGCAGCCTGCGCTGGTGCGCCTGGAATATCGGCCAGCGGAACGGAACCTGACGCCACCGAGATGGCGAGCCTGATCAGGTCCGGCAATATGTCGGCCCGTGAAGCCGTTGAGGCGGCGATCGCGCGCGCGCAGGCGATGCAACCGAAGATCAACTTCCTGGTCACGGACACGTACGCACAGGCGCGCACGCAGGCGGCGACCCCCGGCGGCGGCCCGTTCGCAGGCGTGCCGTACCTGATCAAGGATCTCAACAATGTCGCCGGCGTCATGACACGCAGCGGAACACGCGTGACGGCCGGGCGACCGCCTGCAGCGACCACCGAACCATTTGTCGCCGCGATGCTGGACACCGGACTGATCAGCATCGGCAAGTCAGCCTCGCCCGAATATGGCTACCTGCCGACAACCGAACCGCTCGCTTTCGGCCCCACGCGCAATCCATGGGACCTTGGCCGTTCCTCAGGCGGATCCTCCGGCGGGTCGGCCGCAGCGGTGGCGGCAGGCGTGGTGCCGATGGCGCACGCCAATGATGGCGGAGGCTCCATCCGCTTCCCGGCGGCCAATTGCGGGCTTGTCGGCCTGAAGCCTTCGCGCGGGCGCATGGCCGATGGCGAGGTCCCGGGCCCGCTCGCCATCGGGGTGCAGGGCTGCGTCTCGCACACGGTGCGCGATTCGGCGCGGCTGATCTCGCTGGTGGAGCGCAAGGGCAGCGCCGCCATTCACGCGCCTGTCGGCTTTGTCGATGGACCGGTGCGGCGCAAGCTTCGGGTTGGCGTGCTGACCAGGGGCTTTGCCGGGTTCGAAGCGGACAAGGAGGTCGCCGCTGTCGTCAACAACGCAGCAAAGGTTCTGGAAGGCCTCGGCCACGCGGTGACTCAGACCAGCTGGCCGACGACCGCAAGCTTCGGCGATGACTTCCTGGCGTTCTGGTCGCTGGGAGCAGCGCAGGACGTCGCCAACGCCACCCGGGAGACGGGCCGGAAGGCGGATGAGGCCTCGTTCGAGCCTTTCAGCCTGCGCATGGCCGCGAATGCCTCGAAGCTCACGGAAGCCGACACCAATGCGGTGATCCAGCGCCTGCTCGGCAATACGGCCGCTTACAATGAATGGATAAAGGGCTTCGACGTGGTGTTGTCGCCCGTGATCGCCTCCCCGCCCTCGCCGCTGGGTTATCTGCGCGGTGACGTACCGTTCGACACGTTGCGCGAGCGGCTGCTGCAGCAGGTGGGCTATACGCTGATCCACAATGTCTGCGGCGCGCCGGCGATAAGCCTGCCGCTGGGCCGGACGTCGACAAACCTGCCGATCGGCGTGCAGGCCTGTGCCGCGGCGGGCGCTGACGGCTTGCTGCTGGAGCTGGCCTACCTGTTCGAGGAAGCCCTGCCGTGGAGACAATACAGGGCAAACCTCGCCTGACCCCATATGGCTCGGCCTTGCCAGAGTGACGCGCTTGCGGGCCGCCACTCTGGCGCCTGGGACCCCCTGAGGAGCAGGCCGACCTGGCGTCTGCGCGGCGGGTGCGTTAATGGCGCGCTGGAAGAGACTGGCGCGTGTGGCTGCAGTGGCTCCGGCGAGCGCAAGCGCGTCGATACCCCCTGCTGCGCCATCGGTGGACTCGCACGCCAAAGCAGGCGGCAGAATCCTCGTCGCGGCGCACCAGGACGACTGGCAGCTGTTCAAGTCGCCGCGCAATTGTGCGGCAGGACCGTCGCATCTTGCCGCGTCCGTGTGCATCGACATCGAGAGGGTGCGCGGGCACGCGCGCTTGTCGGACCTGTCAAAAAGCCGGCCAGGTCGCAGCAGGCGCGAGGCGCTGCTTCTGCGCGCAGACGCTGTCGAGGGAGCGGTAACGTGGCTTGCAACGCGGCCTGTCTGCTGGCCAGCGGCGGCCCCCGCGATGGCCTGGAGCGCGTGATGGTCACCTTCCCCGCCCTGACGGCGGACGGCGCGACGCCCAAGCCGCCGATCAAGGCGAGCGAACGGCTCTGGCGGACGCCCGCCCATCTGGGCGGTGAATTTCCCTTCGAAGTCTGGCGGCTGTCGGCGTCGCCGCCTGAAGGCTGGCGCGCGATTGGCGCAGGCGACATCGACTGCACGCGGTTCGACGCGCCGGTAGACGCGATCACCGTTGCGATGCTCGGAATCGCCGTGCCGGCCGAAGGCGGGCCATCCGAGCGCGCGCTGGCTATCAATATCAGCGAGCTTCAGAACAGGAGCGAGGCTCAGAAGATTCTCTACACGCACGCCAACAACCGGATTTCGGCAGGCTCGCCAGTGTTCGACCTGACGACGGGCGATGTGTTCGCCATTCATGTCGGATCCGAGCCCGATCCCGGCGCGCCGGGACGGCGGCGCG
>CAIKXW010000214.1 GCA_903831485.1 uncultured Alphaproteobacteria bacterium
ATGTGGGACTGAAGATCCGGCATCTCAAGCCAGAGCAGGCGCGCGTCCTCTTTCTCGACCGCAAGAACAGGCTGATTGCCGACGAGATGGCCGGGCAGGGCACGGTAGACCATGCGCCGATCTATCCGCGCGAGATCGCCCGCCGGGCGCTCGCCCCGCTGGGGATCAAGGTGCACGATCACCTTGTCGTGGGTGCGGGCGAGACGGTGAGCATGAAGGCCAAGGGGCTTATCTGGCCCGGCTGTCCGCAATGGCGCCATTCGGGCCTTGCCGCCCCTTCGTTCATCGCTAGGGTGGCCGAAGGCGGCTCCAGACCGCAGTGACTGACAGGTTCGCCACATTCTCCCCTGTGGCGGCGGCAATTCGGCGGCTGCTCTGCGGCCGCGGCGAGGAGAGAATTCATGTCGACCGGAACTGCGGCTGCTTCAGGCGCGCCAGCCGAAGGGCAGAGCTACGGGACGCCGAGCTACAGGCTGTACGTCCTGCTGTCCCTGACGCTAGTCTACACGCTCAACTTCATCGACCGTAACCTGCTGGGCGTCGTCGCCCAGCCGATCATCGCCGAGTTCGGGTTGAGCGACACCGAATACGGCTTCCTCAATGGTCCGCCGTTTGCGCTGTTCTATGCGCTGATGGGCATTCCGATCGCGATGGCGGCCGACAGGTTCAATCGCGTGGCGATCATGGCCATTTGCATCGCGGTCTGGTCGCTGATGACGGCGCTGTGCGGTTTTGCCTCCAGCTTCGTTTTCCTGCTGATCGCGCGCATCGGCGTTGCGATCGGCGAAGCGGGCGGGACGCCTCCGTCGAACTCGATCATCGCGGACTATTTCAAGCCCAGGAGCCGGGCCAACGCGCTTGGCATCTTCGCCATGGGCGTCACCATCGGCGGCGCGCTCGCCAGCGGGTTCGGCGGCCTCATCGTGGGCCTGACGGACGAGACCGTGGTCCGCTTCTTCGCCATGTTCGGCATGCCCGACATCCATGAGCAGCTTGGCTGGGGCGAGAATTTCGGCTGGCGGTTCGCCTTCATCGCGCTCGGCTTTCCGGGCCTGATCATCGCGCTGATCCTGTTCCTGACGGTGAAGGAGCCGCCGCGCGGCTTCTCCGATCCGCCGGGCGTCCAGCGCGTGCAGAAAGCCAGCATCGTCGAAACGCTGAAGGAGCTTGGCTCCAAGCCGACCTTCTGGACGATGGCGCTCGGCGCCGCTCTTGTGGCGCTGGTGGGCTATGGCCTGTTCGGCTTCCAGGCTCCGATGATGCAGCGACTGCATGGCATGCCGCCGGGCGATTTCGCCCTGCAGTATGGCGTTCCGCTGGCGCTTGTCTCGGCGGTCGGCACATTCCTTGGCGGCTATCTCACGCAGATCTTCACGCCGCGTTCGGCGACGGCGGTGGCGTGGATTCCCGCGGTCGGCATGCTGGTCGCGATCCCGCTCTACATCGGCGGCTTCTACATGGCGCCGGGTCCGGTGCAGCTCGTCACCTGGGGCGCTGGTGCGATGTTCCACTATGCCTATCTGGGCGCCCAGTACACGATCGGGCAGGGCGTGGTCTCCCAGCGTTCGCGCGCATCGGCGATCGCCATCCTGTTGTTCATCATCGCGCTGATCGGCAACGGGCTCGGCCCTCTGATCGTCGGCGTGCTGTCCGACATGTTCATGCGGCTGCAGATCGAAGCGGCGGGCATGGGCGACGCGCTGACCACGACCATCTGCCGCGCGCGCGACGTATCTGCGCTGACGGCCGAGCAGCAGGCTGTATGCGCGGCGGCCTATGGCGAAGGCGTGCGGCAGTCGATGTCGGCGACGGTGCTGTTCTTCGTGCCGGCGGCGGCGTTCTATCTTCTGGCGTCGCTGACGCTGAAGAAGGACATGGTGGCCAAGCCGGTCTGATCAAGCGGCGCGACAAGGCGTAGTGCGCATTACACGGCCGGGCGGCGACACGCTGTCCGGCCGGTTTGCGTCTGCAGCATGACGGGCTTGTCAGCACACGCCGCAGCAACTGCCGTGATTCAGGGTGGACCCGCGCGACGCATTCCGTAAGCATGCGTGCGAGATCAGCCAGGCGCCGCGAGTGCGCCGGCGCGATGGGGAGAGACAGATGGGAACGCAGACGGGCGCCATCGGCGCCGAGGCGACATCCGGCGAGGGGCATATCACCGGGTATGGGACCAAGGCGTATCGCAGCTATGTGCTGAACGCGCTGCTCGTCGTCTACATCCTGAACTTCCTGGATCGCGGCCTGCTCGGCATCGTGTCCGAGCCGGTGATGAACGAGCTGGCGATCACGGATGGGCAGTTCGGGCTGCTCACCGGCATCGGCTTTGCGCTTTTCTATTCGATCGTCGGCATTCCGCTGGCGCGCTACGCCGAATACGCCAACCGCACCTGGATCATGACGATCTGCATCGCGCTGTGGTCTGGGGCGACGGCGTTGTCGGGACTGGCGGCGCCTGTCGAGTTTGGCGGGGTCGTGATCTCTGGCTTCGTGATGCTGCTGATCTGCCGGGTGCTGGTCGGCGTGGGCGAGGCGGGCTGCACGCCGCCGGCGAACTCGATCATCGCGGACTACTATCCGCCGCACCGGCGCTCGACTGCGCTCGGCTATTACGCGATGGGTGTGACAGCGGGCACGCTGTCGGCCAACCTGATCGGCGGACCTGTGGCGGATGCCTATGGCTGGCGCACGGCTTTCATCGCAATCGGCATGGCCGGCATCGTCATTGCGGTCTTGTTCCGCTTGACCGTGAAAGAGCCGCCGCGGGGCTTCTCCGATCCGCCGGGCGTCGTGCGTGCGAAACGCGCGACGTTTGGCGAGGCCCTGAAAGAGCTCGGTTCCAAGAAATCCTTCTGGTTGATGGCGGCAGGCGCGACACTCGCCTCGTTCTGCGGCTATGGCATCACGACCTTCCAGACATCCTTCCTGATGCGCACGCATGGCGTCTCGCTGACCGAGGCGACGCTGCAGTTCAACGTGCCGTCGGCGTTCGCCGCGTCGATTGGCGTGCTGCTGACCGGATGGATCGCCGAGAAGGTCGTGAAGAAGCGGCCGAACGCGATTGCCTGGCTGCCGGCGATCGGCCTTGTCGCCTGCGTGCCATTCTACGTTGTGGGCTTCTCTGCCGAGAACAAGTGGGTGGCGCTGGTCTGCATCTGCGCGGGCGCGGGGATCAAATATGGCTATCTCGCCTCGCAGTACACGATCGGGCAGGGCGTGGTTGGCGCACGCACGCGGGCGACGGCGACGGCCATCCTGCTCTTCATCGTGAACCTGCTCGGCTATGGCGCGGGGCCGCCCTTCATCGGCTTCCTGTCGGACATCCTGTTCAACTCTCAGGCGGCGGCCGAAGGCTTCAGCGATCTGGCGCGCGCCTCATGTAAGGGGGCGTTGCTGCAGGGACTGCCCGAGGCGGCGCAGGCGTTCTGCAAGGGGGCCGAGGCGAAGGCGCTGCAGACCTCGCTGGTGATCACGTCGGTGCTGTATGCGCTGCCGGCGATCTTCTTCCTGATGTGCGTGAAGACGCTGCAGAAGGATCTGGTGGCGAAGTAGGCCGCACAACGCGCAAAACGAAACCGCCCCGGAGTTCGAGAACTCCGGGGCGGCGCCGTCGCGGGTAGAACTGAAGCAGGTTAGCCGGCGAGCCGCTGGATGTAGTCGAACTCGCGGGCGCGGCGTTCGCGCTTCTTCGCTGGCTGGAAGGCGAGGCGGGCGTGCTCGGCGCAGTAGGGCGAATTCTCGTGCGCGCTGTGGCCGCAGAAGCCGAAGGCGGCGTCGGCCGGATCACCGATCGGCCATTTGCACATCGAATCCTTCACCGTCAGGACGGTGACCATGTCGCCGTTGGAGAGGCGCTTGGGTTCGACATTGGCTTCGGGCTGGGCGACGTGCGTGTGGGCGGGTTCTGCCCGGACGGCGAGGGCGTTGCCGCCGCGAGCAACCGGCGCGGCCGGGGCCTGACGCGGCATGACCTGGGGCTTGGGCCGGGCAAGGCGCGGCGGGCGCTTGACCGGGCGGGACGGAGTCGCCCGTCCGGAGAGTCCGAGGCGGTGCACTTTGCCGATCACCGCATTGCGGGTGACCGAGCCCAATCGCTTGGCGATCTGGCTTGCGCTGTGCCCTTCGGCCCAGAGTTTCTTGAGTTCCGAGACGCGTTCTTCGGTCCAGCCCATGAATTGTCTCTCCACAGCCTTCGGGAATCATGCAAGACACAACATATGGGCTGTGCCTGCGCGCCCGATTTCCCCAGTACCTAGGGATAGTAGCTGTCGCTGAGTTACCCGCAATATGCTGGGGGTCTTGCTAACAGCTTAATCAATATATGGGGGTTGTACACAGGGGGCGTGAGTCACGACGCCGCGGCTGCGGTTTCTGCTGCCTGTGGCGCCACGGACTCAACGTTCAGGCGAGTTCACATAATGGACTCGGTTTGGACTCGGAGGGGTCCGGGCGGTCGCCTGTTTGGGGAATCTGCCGGGCACGCGCCCGGCCGTCCGCAGCACGTGCGTTCGCGATCCCGCAGGTGGCTGCGGGTCGCGTGGTTCGCGATGCAGCGCTGCTATCCCGGCTCATCGGGCGGCATACCGTAGGCGCGGTCGAGCGCGGCGAAGGCTGGCTTTGCCAGGATTCAGGCGTTGTAGAATTCGCGGCAGCCAGGGGCCCAGCGCACGACGCGATGGCGGCGGGGCCAAGGGGCCTGGAAGTGTTCGCGCGGGATAGAGGCGAGGCGGCGGAGCGGGCCGGTCAGGTCGTCTTCGTCGCTGGCCGGGTCGATGGTGACGCGCGCTGGTGCGTTGAATGTGTGCAGGGTGAGATCGTCGAGAACGCGGGCGCGCGGCGGCTTTGAGGGCGCGGTGCGCGCGGCGGGGTCGTGAGTCCAGTGGATGACGCTGAAGCTCCAGCGCGGCGGTGCGTTTCTGTTCGGCCTCGCGGGCTTCGCGTTCGGCGATGCGCGGGTCGATGCGGGGCTGGTGGGCGGCGATGGTCATCATCGCAGCCTGGATGCGGTTGGCGTCGGGATGCGGCTTGTGCGCGCCGACCTGCGGCGGCGGGTCGGGGATACGGCAAGGCCTCGTAGTCTGGCGGAGCTTGAGGCCCATGGGCGTCATGACCAGGACCGGGATCGCATCCACGATCATCAGCACACGGACGAGCTTCTCGGCGGGTTCGAGATGCAGGATGAGATCGCGGCGCTGCTGCGACGTGAGAAAGCGGCGGAAGGCAACGCGCATGGCCGAGCCGGACCTTGTGGTCAGCGCTGAGAACATGGCTTTCGCCCGCTCCCACAGAGTGGGCGCGTCATGATTCGATGGCGGCCAGGTGAAGGGTCGCATCATGTATTTCGTCTCGAAGTCCGAGGCCTGCGCGGGGGTGTTGAAGGTTCGCATGCCCGGAGTATGCGGCCGCGCGGAGGGGCAAGTGATTCGCTGGTGTGGAGTCGGCCGGTTTGGTCGGCGCAGGGTGCTGGAATTGCCGGAGTTGGGGGGCGTGAGGGGTGTGCAGGATCGGCTGGTTGGGAGCGCTGTGAGCCCGGCCCCTCGTGGTTCGACGGGCGCTCCCTGCGGTCGCTGCTCACCATGGGGGCCTCAGGGATCGTCCTTGCGAAAACAAGTCAGCGGCAACATTTCCGTGGCGCGGGCGAACGAGAGGCGTAAGAAGCGGGCATGGATCAGACGTTGACGAAGCCGCCGCTGGACGCCGCCCCGCATCTCGGGCCGCGGCAGTATGGGGCGGTGAACTGGGTCGGGCTGTGGACGCTGTGCCTGCGGGAGACGCGGCGGTTCTGGAAAGTCGGCATGCAGACGCTGTTTGCGCCTGTGGTGTCGTCCCTCTTGATGCTGTTCGTGTTCAAGCTGGCCTTCGGGCAGGGCAATGGCGGGATGGTGGGCGGGGTGCCGTTCGAGGTGTTCCTTGCGCCCGGCGTCGTGATGATGGCGATCCTCAACAACGCGTTCGCGAATACGTCGTCGTCGCTGATCATCGCGAAGGTGCAGGGCAATTCTGTCGACTTCCTGATGCCGCCGCTGTCGCCGATGGAACTGACGGTGGGGTTCCTGTCGGGCGCCGTGTCGCGCGGCGTGCTGGTGGGGATCGTGACCTATGCGGCGGTGTGGATCATGCAGATCACGCCGTTCCAGGTCGCGAACCTGTTTGCCGTTCTGTATTTTGCGGTGATCGCGTCGCTGCTGATGGGCGCGGTGGGGCTGCTCGGCGGCATCTGGGCCGACAAGTTCGATCACATGGCGGCGGTGCAGAACTTCGTCATCATGCCGCTCACGATGCTGTCGGGGACCTTCTATCCGATCGGCCGGCTGCCTGAGCCGTTCGTGACGATCAGCCATTTCAACCCGTTCTTCCAGATCATCGACGGGTTCCGCTATGGCTTCACGGGACATGCCGAGAGCGATCTGTGGTTCGGCGGCGTGATGTGCGCGGTGATAACTCTGGCGCTGTGCGCCTGGTGCTGGGCGATGCTGAAGCGCGGGTACAAGCTGAAGGCGTAAGCGCCTCGGGGGGAACCATGGAGCTGAAGGCGCCGCTCACCGCCACGAACATGCAGGCATGGTATGATCAGGTCTATGCGCCGTGGGTGAAGGCGCAGGTGCTCTGCGATTTCGAGGCGCGCGAGGGATTCCTGGCCGCGCGCCTGCCGCAGTCCGCCGAGATGCAGTTTTCCAGCGGTGCGATCTGCGGGCAGGCGATGATGTCGGCGATCGACACGGTCGCGTCGATGGCGGCATGCACGGGCGAACGCATAACCAAGGGCACGGTTTATCAGCACACGCATTTCGTGCGCCCGGCCAAGGGTGAAGACCTGCGGATCGAAGCGAACGTGCAGCGGTTCGGCAAGGCTTCGGCGCTGATCGATGCCCGGGTGACGTTTGCCGGTTCGGGCGAGCTGGTGGCGCAGGCGATGCTGGAGTTTGCGTTCTAGGCGCGCACGACATGCGGAACCAGTTTTGTGGGACCGTGCTGAAGCGCGAGTGCAAGCTGAAGGCGTAGCGCGCGTTTTCCGCAATGACGGCGCTTCGCGATTAACATGAGTTGGTCTCGTGTTTCGTTCCGTCGCGACTGCGATTTTTATCACTGCAGATCGTGCATGAATTTGCGCGCTGCGCACTTGCCGGCGATCGATTTCGATCTTTTTCCCCACTCACGATGCGCGCAAAAAGCCGCGCGTCACTAGCCGGAGGAAAACATGAGATCGTTAGTTGCCGTTGCAGCGTTGGCTGCAGCGCTGGGAGCCTGCCAGCCGGATTTCGAGAAGACCAATCCTGCGGTCGCGACGGATGAGTCAGCGGCGGAGCGGATGCAGGGCGCGCCGGCGATGGGCGCGAATTCGTTCACGCAGGAACAGGCGCGCGAGCGGGCCGTGTCTGCAGGCTACACCGATGTCGGCGCGCTGACGCAGGCCGCTGACGGAACGTGGCAGGG
>CAIKXW010000215.1 GCA_903831485.1 uncultured Alphaproteobacteria bacterium
ATCCGCAGCGCGCTGGGCGTGACGGCTTGAGCGCAACCTCCGTCGTCCTGAGCGGAGCGCAGCGTAGCCGAAGGACCTCTCTTCCGGTGCACGGTCCGTTGATGCGAAGAGAGGTCCTTCGACTGCGCCGCCCTTCGGGCGTCTTCGCTCAGGACGACGGGTTGTTGGATTGACCATCAGCCCTCTTGCCCGCGTCGCGCTGATGCTCAGCGTCATCCTGTTCGCCGCGAGCCTCAGGCAGGACGCGTTCTGCGTCTCCGGCATCTGCTCGGACTGGCAGGGCTGGAACATCCTTCTGTTCGGCGCGCTGGGTCATACCAGCTGGTTCGCCAACCCGCTGCTCGCAGCGTCATGGATCGCCACAATGTTTGCGCGCCGCATCCCGGCATTGATCCTGTCCCTGGCAGCTCTGGCGCTCGCCGGCTCGTTCATGTTCGAGACTAGCGTGATCACCAACGAGGCCGGCATGGCCAACCCCATCACCGGCCTGCGCGAAGGCTACTGGCTGTGGCTTGCGAGCATGGCGACGGCGGCGATCGCGGCGTTCTTCGCGCGCAAGGTGGCGGTTAAACTGTAGAGGGGCCAGGAAAGGTCCTTCGCTGCGCTCAGAGTTTGTGATTTTTTGGTGGTGCGGGCGATGTGAATTTGATTCGGTGTATCGAGGTGGAGATCGCGATGACCGAAGAAGAGCGCGGATTGTTCGGCGAGCTGGCGCGGCACGAAGCGGTGGTTCGGGATGCAGGGCTGGCGCGCTACGTCGAGGCAAAGCGCGACGATATCGTGTTCGAGCGTTTTGAGTTCGATGCGCTGGTTGGCGCCGATCATGCCGCGCGGGCGATCTGGGCTTACGTCGAGCAGGTCGATCTTGGGGAACTGTACAGACAGATCAAGGCTCGGTCGCACACGCCGGGGCGGCCAGCGGCCGATCCGCGGGTGATGCTGGGCCTGTGGCTGTATGCCTGTGTGGAAGGCGTGGGCAGTGCGCGCCAGCTCGAAAGATTGACGGAGCAGCATCATGGCTTCCGCTGGCTGCGTGGGGGCGTGCCGCTGAACTACCACCTTCTGTCGGACTTCCGCTGGCAGGCGGCGGCGCTGGTCGACCGGCTGCTGACGCAGGGTGTGGCGGCGCTGTGCAAGGAAGGGCTGGTGAAGCTGGTGACGCTGAGCCATGACGGCATCCGCATCCGGGCGTCGGCAGGGTCGGGGAGCTTCCGTCGACAGGCGACGCTGGAGCGCCTGCTGGGCGAGGTCGAGGAACGGATCGTGCGCCTGAGGCAGGAGATCGACGCCGATCCGGACGCTTCGAACCGGCGGATGCGGGCGGCCGCCGAACGGGCGGCGCGCGAACGGCAGGAGCGGGTCACGGCGGCGCTGCAGGCGGTACGGGCGCTGCAGGCCAAGCAGGCACCGGCAGCGGAGGCGGCCGGGCCGCCCGAGAGCGGCGCGCCACCGACGGACGCAAAGACCACGAAGAAGAAGAAAAAGGAGCCGCGTGGCTCGACCACCGACGTCGAGGCCCGCGTCATGCGCATGGCCGACGGCGGCTGGCGACCGGCCTACAATGTGCAACTCGTCGGCGACCTGGACAGCGGCGTCATCGTCGGCGTGGGCGTCGACACGACCGGCAGCGACGGCGGGCTCATGGCGCCGGCCGCCGCCGAGGTCGAGCGCCGCTACGCGCGCAAACCGCAGCGCTGGCTGACCGACGGCGGCTTCACCTCGCTCGACGATATCGTCACCCTGGCCCGCAAGGGCATCACCGTGTTCTGCCCGCTCAAGCCGCGCCGCAATCCCAACAACGATCCCGCCGCCCCGTGTCCCGGAGACCGGCCCGAGATTGCCGACTGGCGTCGCCGCATGGTCGACGACGCCCAGGCCGGCCCCGCAAGCTGGATGCGGCGACGAGGCGAACATGAGCGCCTCAATGCCAACTTCCGCCGCCAGGGCCTGCAACAGTTCAACGTCAGAGGCGTCCTCAAGGCAAAAGCCGTCAGCCTCTTGCACGCCCTGGCCAACAACATCATGGCAGCACCGCGCCTCAGGGCCGCCGCCCACTGACACCGAAGCTCCTGTCGGCGAACCACACCGCCGCCAGAGCCTCAATCCATCACAAGCTCTCAGGACGACG
>CAIKXW010000216.1 GCA_903831485.1 uncultured Alphaproteobacteria bacterium
CTGGAGGGCGGAGCGATCGACTGGGATGGCGAAGGCACGATCCTCACGACCAAGGAATGCCTGCTTAACCCGAACCGCAATCCGCTGATGACGCCCGATGACGTGCGCGGCCTGCTGGGCGATGCGCTCGGCGCCCGCGCCGTAATCTGGATCGAGCGCGGGCTGCTGAACGATCACACGGACGGACATGTTGACAACGTCGCGCGCTTCGTGGCGCCCGGCGTCGTGGTATGCCAGGCGCCGGGGGATGCGGACGATCCGCACGCCGAGCGACTGAACGAGATTGCGGCGTTCCTGAAGGACCAGCGCGATGCGCGCGGGCGGCTGCTGCAGGTGATCCAGATACCCTCGCCCGGCCGCGTCGAGGACGAGGATGGCGACGTCGTTCCCGCGAGCCACATGAACTTCATCATCGGCAATGCGACGGTGGTGGTGCCGACCTACGGTACGGCGAGCGCGCAGGCGGCTGTCGATGCGCTGAAGCCGCTTTTCCCGGGCCGTAATGTCGTGGGCCTGCCGTCGAACCATATCCTGACAGGCGGCGGCTCGTTCCACTGCATCACGCAACAGCAGCCAGCCTAGGAGGCGATCATGGCGCGCAAGATCACGCTTGCTGTCCTGCAGGCGGCGCTGAGCGACGACGCGGACAAGAACATCCGGCGCGTGAGCGAGCTGGTGCGGGAGGCCGCAGCCCGGGGCGCAGACGTGATCCTGCCGTCCGAGCTTTTCGAGGGGCACTATTTCTGCACGTCGCAGGAAGAGTCGAACTTCGCGCGCGCCCATGCGTGGCGTGACAGCCCTGCCGTCAAGGCGATGGCGAAGCTGGCGGGCGAGCTTGGCGTGGTGATCCCGGTCTCGATCTTCGAGAAGGCGGGGCCGGCGTATTTCAACACGGTCGTCATGGCGGATGCCGATGGATCGCTGCTTGGCGTCTACCGCAAGTCGCACATTCCGGACGGGCCGGGATATCAGGAGAAATACTATTTCCGGCCGGGCGACACGGGCTTCAAGGTCTGGAAGACCAAGAAGGGCGTGATCGGCGTCGGCATCTGCTGGGACCAGTGGTTCCCGGAAACAGCGCGCGCCATGGCGCTGATGGGCGCGGACGTTCTGCTGTATCCGACAGCCATTGGATCCGAGCCGCATGACTCATCTCTGGATACCGCTGCGCGCTGGCGCCGAGCGATGCTGGGGCATGCGGTGTCGAATGTGACGCCGGTGGCGGCGGCCAACCGGGTGGGGACTGAGAATGGGCAGGTGTTCTACGGCACGTCGTTCATCTCCGACCACACGGGCGAGATCATGGGCGACCTCGACCGGAAGGAAGAGGGCGTCGTGGTTGCCACAGTCGACATGGATCAAGTCGATCGCGCGCGTGCAGCGTGGGGCTTCTTCCGCGACCGGCGCACGGATCTGTACGGCGCGCTGACCGGGCCGCTGCCGGATGGCGGCTGAGGCATGACGCGCGCGCTGGTGTTCGATTCTGGCGTGGGCGGGCTCACCATTGCTGACGCGTTGCGCAAGGCGGCGCCCAACTGGATTGTGGACTACGCAGCCGACAGCGGGTTCTTTCCCTATGGGGTGAAGTCGGACGAGGAGCTGCGCGACCGGCTTCCGCGACTCTGCGCGACGCTGGTCGACCACGCCAAACCGGACGTTCTGGTGATCGCGTGCAATACCGCCTCGACGCTGTCGCTCGGGGAAATC
>CAIKXW010000217.1 GCA_903831485.1 uncultured Alphaproteobacteria bacterium
CGCTGTTCATGATCATTGTTCCGGCTCCCATGAATGGCTGGGAAGGGCAGCTGACATTCTTCGGGGTCGTCGCGATCGCGTTCGTCCTTTCGGGGCGAACATTGTTCAAGGGGCTGCGCAACCGGTCAACATCGCATCCAAATCTCAACGACCGCTTCGCCAGCATGGTCGGACAGCGTGGCGAGGCGGCAACGAATTTCGATCAGGGCCGTGGCAAGGCGAAGCTTGGCGACACGGTGTGGCTGGTTATGCAATCGGACGACAAGGTGATTGTCGAAGGCGATGCGATCGTCGTCACCGGGTCCGAGCGGGGCATGCTGAAGGTCAGGCTCGCCTAGGCCTTCGCGCCGAGCTTCAGGCCGCGCGTGACGATGATCTTCGCGAGGTTCACGCCGGGGATGAACATGCCGGCTGCTTCTATGCCGGCATCGAGCAGGAAGTCGCGATCGACAAGCTTGCCGACATAGGTCTCGAACGTGGTCCCGCCAGTCTGCGTTTCACCCGTCACGGCGTCGACCTCGACCACGGCTTCCTTCTGCTGCCATCTGTATCGCAGGGCGTAGACGGGGCGGTAGAAGAGGTCGATTGCATCGAGGCGCATTGTCTCCTCGATGATGCGGTCGGCCTCGATCTTGCGAATCGAGCGCGAGATCACCTCGCGCACCAGCATTGACGCCTTGGCCTGCGGCGGCACGACAATGTCGCCAGCCCGGGCGCGCGCATTGAGGTCCTCCGTGGTGACCGGTTCCGCGGAGAAGGCGAGATAAGGCTTGAGGCCGAGATCGCCCTTCTTGCTGATGCCGTCATAGAGCCAGTCTTTCCGGCTGCTCTCGTTGCAGCATTCGGTGACCGTGATCGTAGCTTCCTTGTCGGTGGCCGCAAACGCCTGCCCGCCGATTGCAACCGACTGGACCTCGCCTGACACCTTCAGCCTGTGTTCGCGCTGGCGTTCGTAGACATAGGTCGTCGCGGCGCTGAGGCGCCAGAAGGGCTGCAGGCGCAGCTCGCGGTAGACGATCTCGAAATCCTCGTCCTTCGGCTTCTGCAGAAGGCCGCCGAGTTTCGCGAAGGCGCCGAAGGCATCCGTGCGCTTCGACCATGCGCGCGCTTCGGCCTGCGCGGCGCCGAGCACGTCTGGCAGCAGGAGAATGCGTTCTTCGGCGAGTTCGACGTTCATTGTCCGTCCCGGCTTTGACGGCAGGCTACACCAGCGTCATGAGTCCTGCAAAAGGGACGGGCCTCTGCGAAAGGATGGGGAGCGCAGCTGCAGCGCGCAAGACCGCGCCTATCGACGCGGACGGTTTTCCTCGCAGCCGAGTCTGGCGAGGGCGTCGGCGCGGTCGTTTTCCTTGTGACCCGAATGACCCTTCACCCAGCGCCAGTCGACCTTGTGAGAGGCGGCGGCGGCATCGAGGCGCATCCAGAGGTCCTGGTTCTTGACCGGCTTCTTGTCGGCGGTCTTCCAGCCATTGCGCTTCCAGCCGATGATCCATTTGGTCAGGCCGTCCTTCACATAGGTGGAATCCGTGTGGAGGATGATTCTCGCGCCCGCGGGATACGCCTCGAGGGCCGAGATGGCGGCCATGAGTTCCATGCGGTTGTTGGTCGTGCTCGGCTCGCCCCCGTGGAGTTCCGTCTCGACGCCGTCGATGCGCATCAGCGCGCCCCAGCCGCCGGGTCCCGGATTCCCCGAGCACGCACCATCCGTCCAGATTTCGACTTTGTCTGCAGTGTTTGGGTCAGCCATGCCGATCAGGTCGGGGCGTTCGCTTCCCGCGTCAAGACTCGTGCTAGATTCCCGGCATGGGCCACAGCGTTCAACTGATCGTCGGACAGGGCGCCGCCATCGCCAGCTTCCTGCGCGAATGGCCGGTTGCGCGCGTGGTGGAGCTGCGCGGCGGGTGGCAGGCAATTCCTGTGGACGAAGCGCTGTATGCGGCCATCGAGGCCCGGCATCCGGGCGCCACCCGGCCTTCGGGTCTGGATGTTTCTCCACTCGGGCTGTCGGAGGCCATCGCCGCGTCGACCGTTGGCGACGGCGGGCTTGCCTATGTCGAGACGGAGTATTTTGGCGGGACGGGCGCCCAATCGTCGATCGCTTTTGTAGATGGGTGCGAAGTGGTCGCGCCGCAATCGGGTCGCGCCGCGGGGCCGATCAACCATGCGCTGCGTAGGATCGGTGTTGCGCGCACACTCGCTGAAGATGAGTTCGATGCCATCGGGCTTGGTGAGCGGCGATCGATGGCGGACTACGAGCCAGAGGGGCCGATGCGACTACGGGGGCAGGCTTCGCCGGTTGCGGCCGCGCCGCAGGCGGCAAGCGACAAAGAATTCGTGCCGCTCTGGAAGATCGCGTTGTTCATTGTCGCCTTCATCGCTGTCGGCGTGTTCGTCGCGATCGCTAGCCAATCCTAGGGGCTCACGCCCCATAATCCTCCGGCGACTTGGCCTGGCGATGGAAGCCGAGGCGTTCGGCGTAGTCGAGGGGGTTGTGCGGTTTGACGAGGGCGTCTTTCGGAGTTGCTGCGAGATCGACGAGGCGCGTCAGGAAGAAGCGCATGGCGGCGCCGCGGGCGAGGATGGGGAGGGCTGCGCGTTCGCGGGGTTCGAGGCGGCGGACGGTTTCGTAGCTGGAGATCAGCGCGCGGCCCTTGGTGAGGTTGAACTCGCCGCGCCGTTCGAAGCACCAGGCGTTGAGGCAGACGGCGATGTCGTACGCAAGAAAGTCGGAGCAGGCGAAGTAGAAGTCGATGACGCCCGAGAGCTTGCCATCGAGGAAGAAGGTGTTGTCGGGAAACAGGTCGGCGTGGATGGCGCCGCCGGGCAGGGTCTTCGGCCAGTTCGCTTTCAGGAAGGCCATGTCGCCATCGATCTGGGACGACAGCCCGGGCGAGAGTGCGTCGGCTTCGGGGCCGCGGCTTTCCCACAAGGTTGGCCAGGCGCCGATGGACAGGTCGTTCGGGCGGCGGAGGCGGAAGTCGCCGAGGGCGGCGTGGAAGCGGCCGAGGGCCTGGCCGAGGGCGCGGCACTGGTCAGCGTCGGGGCGGCGGGGGCTCATGCCCTGCAGGAATGTGCAGATGACCGCCGGCTTGCCCTGCACGGTGCGGAGAGGGTTTCCGTCCTTTGCGGGCACGGGCAGAGGGGCCGGGAAGCCTTTTGCGGAAAGATGGCCCATCATCCCCATGAAGAAGGGAAGGTCCTCCCGCTTCGCGCGCTTCTCGAACACGGTGAGGATGAAGCGGCCCTTGGGCGTCTCAAGCAGGAAGTTGGAATTCTCGACGCCTTCGGCAATGCCCTTGAACGCCAGAGGCGGCCCGAGATCGTACTCGTCGAGCAGGGCGGACAGCGTGATGTCGTCGATGTCGGTGTAGACGGCCATGGGGGCTGGTTACGGGCGGAGCGCGCAACGCGCAAGCGTGTGTGCGTTTAGCCGGGCTTCGGTGTTCGCATCGGGTCGAACTTCGCCCGCGCGCGCTCCAGCCGCGCCGTGAGATCAGCCAGCACGTCCGGGTGGCGCGAGGAGACGTCGTAGGATTCGGCCGGGTCGTTCGCGATGTCGACGAGGACCGGCCAGTCGGTGCGGCCGGCCAGGTCGAGCTGGGCGTCGAGCGAGCGGTAGTGCGAGCGGACGACGTATTTGTAGCGCTGGGTGCGGATGGCGGCGATGTCCTCGTTGAGGAAGAGCAGCAGCTCGTCGTGCGGCGAGGCGGCGTTGCGCGTGGTGAGCAGGGCGGCGATGTCCTTGCCGTCGAGTTCGGCGGCGACGAGAGGCGCGCCGCACCAGGCGGTGAGCGTGGGCAGCAGGTCGGTGTTCATTGCCATTGCGTCGTTGACGATGCCCGACGGGATGCGGCCGGGCTGGCGGGCGATGAAGGGCACGCGATAGCCGCCTTCCCAGCCAGCGCCGCCCTTGCGATCGCGCAGGCCGCCGGCGGAGCCTTCCCACCAGGGGCCGTTGTCGGAGGTGAGGATGACCAGCGTGTCGTCGTCGATGCCGTGCTGCTTCAGGCGTGCGATGAGGCGGCCGATGTTTGCGTCGATCTCCTCGACCACGTCGCCGTATTCGGCAGCTTGGCTCTTGCCGTCATGGTCGGGGTGCGGATCGAGGGGGATGTGGGGGGCGGTGAGCGTCAGCAGAAGGAAGAAGGGCTTGTCCTTGTTGGCGTCGACGAACTCCAGGCCGCGGGCGAAGAACTTCTCGGTGAGGCGATCCATCGCCATCGGCTCTTCGGTGAGTTCGACGCCGGCGCTCGTGGAGTAGTAGGCGATCGGCTTCATGTCGTGGCTGTAGGGCAGGCCGGAGAACAGGTCGAAGCCGTGCCGTGTCGGCGGCCAGAACGGCGCGACGTGGCCGAGATGCCATTTGCCGACGAGGGCGGTGGCGTAGTCGGGCTTCAGGGCTTCGGCGATGGTGATCTCGGCGAGGGGCAGGCCGTGCGTGTCGGTCTGGCGGATCACGTCGCGCGCGAGGCCGGTGCGGATCGGGTAGCGGCCGGTGAGCAGGCCGGCGCGGCTGGGCGTGCAGACGTTGGCGGAGGCGTAGAAGGTGGTGAGGCGCGCGCCCTCTGCAGCCATACGATCGATGTTCGGTGTGCGGATGACGCCGTTGCCGAAGACGCCTAGATCGCCATAGCCCAGGTCGTCGGCGAGGATGAGGATGATGTTGGGTTTGCGGGTGGCGTTGGCCTGGGGCGGCGAGGCGCAAGCCGCGAGGGCGGCGGTGGCGACGGACGTGGCGAGGAAATGGCGGCGGTTCATCGGGGCATGGTGTCCAGATTTAAGGGCGCGTCTAGGGGGCGGGCTAACCGGCAGGGATGCCTTCGCGATCCCGCAGGTGGCTGCGGGTTTGGCGGTTACCGCTGAATTCCGGCTATCCGGGGTCCTGAGGGCGGCTGGATCGTAGTCGTCGGAGCGCTGGCGCTGCCGTTCGAGTGCGGCGAGACGTGCCTGTTCCGCCTCGCGGGCTTCGCGCCCCGCAATGCGCGGGTCGATGCGGGGCTGGTGGGCGGCGATGGTCATCATCGCAGCCTGGATGCGGTTGGGCCGAGTGGTTTCAGCGGATCACGGATGCGATTGCGTTCGAGCGGAAGCTCAAAGGGGTGGTCGCGCACCAAGAAGGAAGCGTTTCTTTCGGCGCGAGTAGGATCGCTTGCGTGAGCTGGCGAAGCGGCGTGGGACGTTTGTGAAAGCGCCACTGGGAAGCACGTCCTCGTCCTTCGAGACGGACGCTGCGCGCGCTCCTCAGGATTAGGACTACTCTGGCGGTATGGATGGTGAGCGACGGGCGGCCGAGGCTACGCCACGTCGCTCTTCTTTTCGTGCGCCGAGTGGATCTTCTTGGTGACCAGGCGGTCGAGTTCGTTGGCGACGGAGATGCGGTGGATGAAGGCTTCCTCGGGCATGTCGAGGATGATGGTGATCGTCTGGAAGTGGTATTTCACCACTTCGATATCGTAGGTGGCCGTCATGCCGACGCCTTCGATGTAGCGCAGGGCGGACGTCCAGACGCGGTCGATCGTGTCGTCGCCGAGGCGGCTGACTTCGGCGGCGTTCTGCTGAAGCAGGCGGTACATGCCACGGATGCCGGCGCCGCGATCCTCGTTGGAGCGGTTGGCGTATTCGGTGAGGCTGTCGATGATGCCGCGCAGCTTGAAGGCGTTTTCCTTCGACTGCTCGGACTTGGCCTTCTGCGGCGGCTCGTCGGTGAGGCGGCGCCAGGGGCCGGCGTAGTTGGGATCTTCCTTGCGGCGCCGGCAGGGGCCGACATAGTTGCGGCTGTCTATGAACTTGCGCGGACGCAGGACGATCTCTTCGATCCGCGAGAGCACGCCGTGAGCGCTGACGGGCTTGAGCAGGAATTCGTTGATGCCGTTCTGGCGGGCGGACATCAGCTGGTCGTGATCGATGACGCCGGCGAGCAGGATAATCGGCGTCTCGCGCGCGATGCCGGTCGTGTTGCGACGGATCTCGCGGGTGAATTCGAGACCGGACATGCGGCCGGCGTCCCAGTCCACGAAGATGAGGTCGGGCTTGAAGGTGCGGCCGACCGAGAACGCCTCGACGGCGTTGGCGGTGGCGTTGATGCTGGTGATGGTGAGACGGCGCAGGCTGTCGGCGACGACGCCGCGCATGAACGCGTTCGGGTCCACGATGAGGACCTTCATGCGCTTGAGCAGGTCGGGGGAAATCGTACGCTCGTCTGACATCAGCTTGCCGTGACCACCCATTCTGAGTTCCGGCCAAGGTAAACCGACAAGGTAATTTTACCGTTGAGACGACGCGGATTTGACGGGGCGGTTGGTTAACGGCTGGGAAAGAGGTGCGACAGGGCAAAACTGCTTGCAGGTGAGGGCGTTGGCTTCAGGTGTGTAACTTGCTAGGGATGGCTCCCGAACAGGAGACTGTTCCTTGAGGAGTCTGGCGTTTTGAGTGACGAGGAAAAGCTCGACCAGCGCATCCAGCTCGTCGCTTCGGCCAGTTTCGGCCGGGACGTCGATGACTGGCGGCGCGGACAGCAGGACCTGCCCAGCCGGTCCGAGGCGATCCGCAGGCTGGTCTATCTGGGGCTGCAGCACGAACAGGAACATCCGATGCGCATGATCACGGCGATCGTCCGGCCGCACCGCTATGAGGCCGTGCGCGAGGCGCTGACGCAGCTTGGCGTGTCTGGGGTGACAGCGACGCAGGTGCAGGGTTTCGGCCGGCAGCGGGGGCAGACCGAGTTCTATCGCGGTAATGAGTATGCGGTGGCCGAGGTGCCGAAGATCCGTATCGATGTGGCGGTACAGTCGGGCATGGCGGAGGCCGTGATCGAGGCGATCCAGAAGGCTGCGGGATCGGGCAAGATCGGGGACGGGAAGATTTTCGTCTCGGGGCTTACCGAGGTGGTGCGGATACGCACGGGTGAGCGGGACGAGAAGGCGCTGGACTAGCGGGCCACGAACGACGCGTTCGTGGTCTTGTTCGCTTCCGCGGCCGAAGCGACGAAGATGCGTTGGTCGTAGCCGGGGAAAGCGGCCTGGATCGTCTTCGAATCCGGGAGCACATAGAAGACGCCGCCTTTTTCGAAGGTGGGCTTCACGACCCTGGCGTAGAAATCCTTCGAGACGTTGATGCAGCCGTGCGTGATGCGGTTGTCATCGGGGCCGGGCGAGGCGAGGCGTTCCTTGCGTTTTTCCTTCGGCGTGCCGTTGTCGGCGAGGGGATGAATCGAGACGGCGGTCTCGTAGTCGATCCATAGCACGCGCTGCTTGCCGGCGGCGGGGCCGTAGGCGGCGAGGAAGCGACCTGCAGGCGTGGTGCGGTCCTTCATCGGAATGTCCTTGAGCTCGCGGTCGCCGACGCCGGGGGCGCTGTCGTCGCCCACTGCAGAACCGATGAGCGCGGGGGCGAGGCCGCGGAGTTTTCCGTTGGCGCCGAAGATCAGGACTTGCGCGGCTCGCTTGTCGACGACGGCGAAGGGCAGGCCGCGATTGTCGCCAGCGGCGATGACCCAGGCGGCCAGATCGACAACCTGGTCGGCGATCGGCTGGGCGGGGTCGACCTCATCGATGGCTTGCAGGGCGGTCTGCGCGACAGCAGTCAGGCCGAGGGGAGCGGCGAGCGCGATGCCTGCCGATAGAGCGGCGGCGCGGAACAAGGTTGCGGACGCGGTACGAATGAAGGCGCTCCGTGGTTTGGTCGTCTGTGATCTGCGACCGGACATCGGAAGGGCCGGACGCATTTTAACGCCCGGCCCAATCCATATAGGTCACTGGTCATTCAGTGACAGAGGGGTCAACCCCGCGGCGTGCGGGCCGGACCGCGCTCCATGGTGTCAACACGGCCGCCGAGCTGGTCGACGCGCTGGTTGGCGGTGCGGGCGTCGGTGGCGGCGGCCTGCGCGGCGGTGTTGGCGGCGCGAGCGTCGTTGGCGGCGGCCTGTGCTGCGGAGTTCGCAGCTTCGGCGCGCTGTGCTGCCTGCTGGACGCGGGCGTCGGTCTGGTCGATGCGGGAGTTCACCATGGCGATCTTCTCATCGACATACTGATTGGTGGCGCAGGCGCTGAGTGCCAGGCCGCCGAGAGCGATGACGGCGATGGCACGAGCACTGGCGGCATGATTCTTCAGCCAAGACATTTCGTGAATCCTCTTGAACTTGCTGACGTTCGCCCGGATGAGCGCCGTCACGTTGGGAAACGTAGACGTCCGGGCAGCAGGCAGGCTCGGAAGCGCGCATGCGGCTCGGGTGTCCTTCAACGTTTCAGGGGGTCGCGTTGTTCCGGATGCGGACGATCACTTCCGGCCGAAACGCGGGAGTTTTGCCTGAAAAAATGGTAAGGTGATGCTAGAGGTCCGTACCTGGATCGTCTGGCTTGCGCGGCGCGCCGGGGAGTCGGGCGAGCAGGCTGACGACGTCGCTCTGACGGCCTGCGCCAAGCTTGCGGAAAATGCTTTTCAGCTGACCGCGAACGGTGTCGACGGCGACGTTGCGGCGGCGTGCGATTTCCGACGGTTCGTGGCCCTGTGCGAGCAGCGAGGCGACGTGCGATTCAGCATCCGACAGATCGAACAGTTGTTCGAGCTTTTCGGCAGTCGCGGTGGTGTTCATGTCGAGGTCGGTGAGCATCACCAGGATGCGCGCGCCGGGCAGCGCATCCAGTCCCACGCCGCGCACCGGCACCGGTTGCACCAGAATCGGCTTGCGGCCATCGGGGCGACGAATGACGATGTCCTGAGCGACGCCTTCGGTGAGGCCGCTACGCGCGCGTGATGCAAGCTGGCCGAGTGCTTCGTTCGCGCTGCTGTTCGACGCCCACAGGCTTCCCGAACGGATGTCGATCTCGGAGCCGAGCATTGACTCGGCGGATGGTGTC
>CAIKXW010000218.1 GCA_903831485.1 uncultured Alphaproteobacteria bacterium
GCGCTGCACAAGGCGCCCGGCGTGTTCGTGATTCCCAATCCGTGGGATCCGGGTTCCGCGCGGCTTCTGGCGGGTCTCGGCTTCAAGGCGCTGACCACGACCAGTGCGGGCTATGCACGCTCGATCGGGTTTCCCGATTACAATGCGGGGCGCGAGAATGTCATGGCGCACATCCGGGCGATGGCGCCGGTGATCGACGTTCCGTTGGCGGCCGATCTTGAGGATGGTTTCGGGCCGAAGCCGGAAGACTGCGCCGAGACGATCCGGCAGGGCGCCGCGGCAGGGCTCGTCGGCGGCTCGATCGAGGACTTCACCGGCGACCGCGCAAACCCGATCTACAGCATCGCGGAGGCGGCCGATCGCATCCGCGCTGCGGCAGAGGCCGCGCGAAATCTGCCGTTCAAGTTCATGCTGTGCGCCCGCGCCGAGAACTATCTCAACGGACGGCCTGATCTCGCGGACACGATCGCGCGCCTTCGGGCCTATCAGGAAGCGGGCGCCGACGTGCTGTTTGCGCCGGGCCTAAACACGTCGGAGGAAGTGCGCGAAGTGTGCCGGTCGATCGACCGTCCGTTCAACATCGTGCGCGGTCCGCGCAAGGAACAGCTGACGGTGGAGCAGGTCGGCGCGCTTGGCGTGAAGCGCATCTCCACCGGCGGCATGATGCACGCAGTCGCCATGAGCGCGATGATCGGCGCGGCGAAGGAGATGCTTGGCCCGGGTACGTTCGAGTTCTCGAAGGCGATGAAGCATGCGGGCGAGATCGATGCGCTGCTTGGCAAGGGGGGCGTTTCATGAGCCGGCCGCCATCCAGCGGTTCATTACCTGCAGCGTAATTGGCTGCCGCCGCTCTCCGACTATGCTGCACTGAACATTCAGCGAGGGAAGCAAGTCATGTCGGCATTTTGGCGGGGTTGGTTGAACGCCTGGGCATGGGTCGTGATCGTCTTCGGCCTGGTGTTGGCCGGAGGCGGTCTCGACGCCACGGACACGGTCGCAGAAGCCGTCTTCGCCATCGTCGGCGGGGGCGCGCCGCTGGAGTGGACGCCGCACCTCCGCTTCAGTGTCGCGCTGATGGGCGCCGTGACGATGGGGTGGGGCGTCACCTATCTCGCGCTCTTCATGGCTGCGCACCGGCTGGGCGCGGATGCTGGTCCGGTCTGGCGTCTTGCGACAATTGGCATGATCGTCTGGTTCCTGATCGACGGCGCGCTGTCGGTCGCCACCGGTTTCTGGCTGAACGCCGTATCGAATACCGGGCTGGCGATAGGCTATCTGGTTCCGGTATTGGCGAGCGGTGCGATGAATGGCTACGCTCCTTCGGCCGAGCCGCGGCCCTCCGCGCGAGCGAGCTAGGTGCGCTGACCCAGATTCGGGGTGGCCCACACGCGCCCGGCACGAAGCCTGCGGCTGAATGGCATGGCTAGCGCCGACGTGGAGGGGTTCCCTTCCGCCGCCGCAACAGGTCAAGTGCCGCCCATGCTGTTGTGGACATTCGAATTCACCACCGACCGGTTCCGGCCGTTCCTGCCTGAGCCGTGTCAGGTCAGCGAGGACCTCTATGGCTTCGAGCTGGCGGCCTGGCTGGCGCAGGCGCTGGCCGAGGAAGGGCTGGTGACCAGTTATCCCCACGGCGAGGAGTTCGGCTGGTTCCTCGAATATCCGACGGAGTCGGGCCAGGAGATCACCATCGGGTGCGCGAGCCATGGGCCGACCCTGGGCTATCCGACGCAATGGCGGGTCTTCGCGCGTCAACGCCGGAAGGCTTTGAAGGGCGCGGCGGCCGGCGGGCCGGACGCTGGCGTCGTGCTTCACGATGCGATCTTGTCAGTCCTCGCCGCCGAGGGCATCGAAGCGCGCAAGCTATCGTGAGCACCAATTTGTCCACCCCGACTACGGCTACCCCCTCTGCGTCCGCACCGGTTGGCGCAAAACCCATCCTCGACGTGCGTGACCTCTGCGTGTCCTTCCAGACGCAGGACGGGCTGGTCGAGGCTGTGAAGAAGCTGTCGTTCAGCGTGGCGCCGGGGGAGTGCCTCGGCCTCGTCGGCGAGAGCGGCTCGGGCAAGAGCCAGACCGTGCTGGCCGCGATGGGCCTCACGGCGGCCAACGGCAAGGTCGAGGGATCGATCCTGTTCGACGGCGTCGAGATGAACGGGCTCGATCGCAAACAGCTCAATGAGATGCGCGGCGCGCGCATCTCGATGATCTTCCAGGATCCGCTGACGTCGCTGACGCCGCACATGACGGTCGGCGCGCAGATGGCTGAAGTGCTGGCGCGTCACAAGAAACTCAAGGGCCGCGCCGCTGATCAGCGGATCATCGAATGGCTGGAGCGCGTGCGCATCCCCGAAGCGCGCCGCAGGCTGCACCAGTTCCCGCACGAACTCTCCGGCGGCATGCGTCAGCGCGTAATGATTGCCGCCGCCATGCTGTGCGAACCGCAGGTGCTGCTCGCCGACGAGCCGACGACAGCGCTCGACGTGACGGTGCAAGCCCAGGTGCTCGACCTGATGGACGAGCTGAAGCGCGAGACCGGAGCGGGGCTCGTTCTCATCACGCACGACATGGGTGTCATCGCGCGCATGGCTGATCGCGTGGTGGTCATGCGCCATGGAGACGCCGTTGAGCGTGGCGAGGTCGACCAGGTGTTCGCGGCTCCGCAGCACGCCTACACGCGCATGTTGCTCGAAGCGATGCCGCGCATGGACCGCACCGATCGCGGCGGCCGGCCCGCCATCGGCGCGCCGCCGCCGCTTGAAACAAAGCCGATCCTTGAGGTCGAGGACCTCCATGTGACCTTTCCCGTGCACGTTCCCGGCGGATTTTTTGGAAAGCGTGTGCCGCTGCGGGCGGTGGATGGCGTGAGCTTCACGCTGCGCCCCGGCGAGACGATGGGCGTGGTTGGCGAAAGCGGCTGTGGCAAGTCCACGCTGGCGCGCGGTTTGTTGCGCCTGCTCGATCCGAGCGCGGGGTCGGTCGCCTGGCTCGGTCGCGATATCGCGAAGTCATCGCGCAAGGAGGTGCAGCCGCTGCGCCAGGAATTGCAGATCGTCTTCCAGGACCCGCTGGCGAGCCTCGATCCGCGCACGACGATCGGCCAGTCGATCTCCGAACCGTTGACCGTGTTCCGTCCTGACGTCGATGCAAAGGGCAAGGAAGCCGCTGCGCGCGAGATGATGGAGCGGATGGGCCTCGATCCGGCCATGGTGAATCGCTACCCGCACGAACTGTCCGGCGGACAGAACCAGCGCGTCGGCATTGCCCGCGCGATGATCCTGCGCCCGAAGCTCGTCGTGTGCGACGAGGCGGTGTCCGCGCTCGATGTCTCGGTGCAGGCGCAGATCCTCGACCTGCTGATCGGCCTGCAGAAGGAATTCGGGCTCGCGATGATGTTCATCAGCCATGACCTCTCGGTCGTGCGCGAGATCTGCCATCGGGTTATGGTGCTCTATCTCGGTCGCGTCGTGGAAATGGCC
>CAIKXW010000219.1 GCA_903831485.1 uncultured Alphaproteobacteria bacterium
CACACAGGCGGGCTTCATCGCGACGCTCACGCGCGCACTCGAGATCACCGGCCCCAACACCAAGATCATCCCCGGCCACGGCGATCTCGCGACCGAAGCCGATCTCCAGGCCGCGCTCGACATGCACAAGGGCGCCCGCGCCGCTGTCGATGCTCTGGTGAAACAGGGCAAGACGCTCCAGGAAACCATCGCCGCCAAACCCCTTGCGCAGTGGAACGCCCGCTTCGGCGGTCCCGGCGGCTTCATCAACGACGACGCCTACACGACGGTGATCTACAACGAGCTGAAGAAGTAGGCTTCGAACGCCGGCCTTCAGGCCGGCTCGTTACCGCAACACCCATGGCGTTATTCCCGGGCTTGTCCCGAGAAATTCGGTTGCCGCGTCGAGGGAACCGAATGAATCCCCGCGCCGCCAGAAGGGGCCGATTCCGAACGCAAGCTTTCGCGGTCGATCTGAAACATTTCAACGCGCTGCCGCACAACTCAGTGCCGTGGACGCGGGGTCCGCGTTTCTTTTTCCTGCCGGTAGCGCCTCACGGCGTCGCCAAACGACGCGGGGCATCCCGCGTCCCCGGGCCCTCCATCTATTCGGAGACCCCGACCGACAGCATTGCAGGCGGTTCAAACCCGCCTGAAGGCGAAGGTGCGAGTCCGATCATCCATCGCCACACACCACGCACGCTGGATCCGCCGCAAGCCTCACCGTCCGCGAATCCCCGCTCAGCCCATCGAACAGCCACACCTTGCCCGCCATGGACGGGGCAGCCCCCGTGATCTCCTTCACCGCCTCCAGCGCCATGCGCGCGCCGATCATCCCCGTCAGCGGCCCGATCACACCAACCATCGCGCACGTCTCTTCCGTCTCGGGCATCTCAGCGACAAGACAGCGATAGCAGGGCAGGCGCTCGCCAGCCGGCTTGCCCTTCGTCAATCCCGACCTGAATACCGAGACCTGCGCGCTCCAGCGTCCAACCGCGCCTGACACCAGCGGAACTCCCGCCCGATGACACGCCGCATTCACATCAAACCGCGTCGCGAAACTGTCCGACCCGTCGACGACAAGATCGGCGCTCGCAATCAGCGCATCGGCATTCGCCGCATCGAGTCGCAGTTGTTCGCCGCGAAGCGCCACATCCGGATTCAGCGCGCCGAGACGCTCACGCGCGGCCTCCGTCTTCGCGCGCCCCACATCCGCCGTCGCAAACAGCACCTGCCGCTGCAGGTTCGACAGCGACACCGTGTCATCATCAATGATCGTCAGCGACCCGACCCCGGCAGCCGCCAGATACATCGCCGCAGGCCCGCCCAGCGCGCCCGCACCGATCATCACCACATTCGACAGAAGCAGCCTCTGCTGCCCCGGTCCGCCGACCTCCCGCAGCATGATGTGCCGGGCGTAGCGTTCCAGCTGCGAGGGGGTTAGACTCATGACGCGCAATCCCATTCAGCAGACAAGTCGGGAGCAGAAATCATGAGCCTCCCAGCAATTCAACGCCGGAGTTGCGCAGGTTGACCGCCGAGCCCACATCCAACGTCTACCAGCCGCTGATCGACGAGATCATCGCCGGCCGCCGCAACATCTTCCTCACCGGGCGCGCCGGCACCGGCAAGACCACGCTGCTGCGCCAGCTGATCTTCAACTCGCTGGAGAAGGCGATCGTTCTCGCTCCAACCGGCCTCGCCGCAGTGAATGTCGGCGGCCAGACCATCCACTCCTTCTTCAACTTCCCGCCGCGCCTCCTCGACATGGGGGACACCAAGAAGATCCGGAACCAGCGCGTGGTGAAGGCGATCGAGACCATGGTGATCGACGAGGTCTCCATGGTGCGCGCCGACATGATGCAGGCGATCGACAACTCCCTTCGTCTGAATCGAGGTAACCGCCAGCCCTTCGGCGGCGTCCGCATGATCCTCTCGGGCGACCTCCACCAGCTCCCGCCCGTGGTCGGCAGCGATGTCGAACACATACTTGAAGAAAGCTATGGCGGCGCCTGGTTCTTCAAGGCGCCCGGCTTCCAGGCCGGCCAGTTCCGCCTCGCGGCCCTGAAACGAATTTTCCGTCAGGAAGACGAGTCTTTCATCCGCATCCTCAACGGGCTGCGCAATGCGCGCCTCGCGCCGGAAGATGTCGAGATCCTGCGCACGCGTGTCTCAACCCGCTCTCCGGCGGATGCAAGCCAGACCCACGTTGTCCTTACACCGAACAACAACGCCGCCTGGCGCATCAACCAGTTGCGCCTCGCAGAACTCGATGGACCAGCCCGCAACTACACCGCATCGCTCGAGGGCAATTTCGAACCCAAGGCCTTCCCCACCGAGGAAGTGCTCGAACTGAAAGCCGGCGCGCGCGTCATGATGATCCGCAACGATCCGTCGGGCCGGTGGGTCAACGGATCTCTCGGCGTGGTGCAGGGGCTGGGCGAGTCCGACGCCTATGTGAAGATCGCCGGCGAGACCCATCGCGTGAGCCAGCAGGCCTGGGAGAAATTCCGCTACGAGTTTGATGCCGCCTCAAAGTCCGTCTCGCGCTCCGTCGTCGGCTCGTTCAAGCAGCTGCCGCTGCGCCTCGCCTACGCCACCACGATCCACAAGAGCCAGGGCATGACGCTCGACAAGGTCTATATCGACTTCGACCGCGGCATGTTCGCCCATGGCCAGGCCTATGTCGCCTTCTCCCGCTGCCGCTCGCTCGAGGGTCTCGAACTCTCCCGCGAACTCCGCCCCCGCGACATCATCATCGACCGCTCGGCCTTCGATTTCGGTGGTCTCACGCCGGTCAGCGACACCGAACACTTCCTGCTGGCCGACATGGCGAAGCCGGAGCTGGAGCTGAAAGGCTAGTCAGCCGCCTCGCATGGCGCCGTCCGCTCGACGCGCTTTAGCGGGCCGATGACGATAGACCGATATCCCTGCGGCCACTGGTCCGACGCAACCGCATTGTCGCGAACAGGGCAGGTGGGAATGCGCATGTCGCCAGTGCGCGCCTCGTAGACAAATGCATGATCGAGCCCGTTGTTGAACTCGATCACCGCGCCTATCTCCCGCGCAACGGTCAGCGACACGGCGACCTCGCCGGGATTGCGCGGCATGGGCGCAAGCCGGTTCCTGTCCGTCGATTTGACGATGCGGATCTTTCCATCTGCAGCCGGCGCAAAGATCACCGTGCGATCCGGAACCATCTCGAAGCTCTCGACGATGGCGCCGGCAACAAGCGGCGCAGGTTCTTGCCGGGCATGAGCTGCTGCAGGCAGGATCGCACTCGCGAGTAGCATGACGGCGGCGAACTTCATGCTTGCAGGCTGTCGGAAAAGTCCCGGCCCGGCAAGCAGTCGCGCTGCTATCGCCCGGTCGATCCGAACCCGCCGGAACCACGCTGCGTCTCGTCAAGCGTTGTGACAACACTCAGCTCGGCGCGCGTCACCGGAGCAATCACCATCTGTGCGATCCGCTCGCCGCGCTTGATGACGAAGGGCTCCTGGCCGAGATTGATCAGGATCACCTTCACCTCGCCGCGATAGTCCGCATCGATCGTGCCCGGCGTGTTGAGGCAGGTGACGCCATGCTTGGCCGCCAGCCCCGAGCGCGGACGCACCTGCGCCTCGTGCCCTGCCGGCAGCGCGATGGTGAGCCCCGTCGGAATCATCGCCCGTTCACCAGGCTGCAGCGTCGCCGGCGCTTCGTCAGCAACCGCCGCGCGAAGATCCATCCCGGCCGCATCCGCCGTCTCGTAAGCGGGCAGGGCAAGCCCCTCGAAATGCGGGAGGGGAACGACGCGGATGGTGACAGTCATTGGGTGGCTCCTCGAGGCGCCATCACTAGCGCGGATGACCCGGTCGGGCGAGCGCTGCTCAGGCGCCGTCCACAGAGGATCAGGCCTCGACGTCCGCCGCAAACCGCAGCTCGCGCCGCGGGCGCACCGTATTCGTCACGTCCATGTAGGTCGGGTGCCGCTTGTAGGCATGCAGCGCCTCGATGTCGGGAAACTCCGCATAGACAACGATATCGATCTCGTTGGCGAACAGGTCGGCCTTGCGATTGGGGGTGACCTCAAAAACCGTCGAGCCCGGAATTGTACCGAGCCGCTTCAGATGCGCGGTGATCTCCGCCGCCTCGCGCGGGTCCTTCAGCGTGAAGAAGACGATGTGCCGGATCATGGGGGACACCTAGGAGGAGAACCGTTCCGGGGCCATTCCGGATGGCTGCGCTATTCCGCCGCGCTCGTCCGGGAACCGTCGAAAGTCGCTGCGATCCGCTCGGCAAGCTTCATCGCGACTTCCGCCTTGCCCATGCGCGGCCAGCGCTCCGTCCCTGCCCTGGTCACCAGCAGCACTTCATTGTCCGCCCCGCCCATCACGTCGCCCGAGACATCGTTGGCGACGATCCAGTCGCAGCCCTTGCGGGCGAGCTTGCCCCGCGCGTGGCGTTCGACATCGCTCGTCTCGGCCGCAAACCCGATCACGAGACGCGGACGATCCTTCCGCTTGGCCCCGATCGACTTGAGGATGTCCGGATTCTCGACCAGATGAAGCGCGACCTTGTCCTCGGCTCCGCCCTTCAGCTTGAGCTTGCCCTGCGCCCGCGTCGCCGGGCGCCAGTCGGCGACAGCAGCTACGCCAACGAAAATGTCCGCCGGCAGGCTCGCCTTCACCGCGTCCTGCATCTCGACAGCCGTCTCGACACGCAACGCCGTCACGCCATCGGGGATCGCCAGCTGCGTCGGCCCGGTGACAAGCCGCACATCGGCGCCCAGGCGGGCGAGCGCTTCGGCAATCGCATAGCCTTGCCGGCCCGACGAATGATTGGAAATGAAACGCACTGGGTCCAGCGG
>CAIKXW010000220.1 GCA_903831485.1 uncultured Alphaproteobacteria bacterium
CGAGGATGCGCTGGATGTTGGCGCGATGCCGCCAGTAGATCAGCAATGCCAGCGCCCCCGTCACGATCCAGCCGTCACTCAGCGGATCGAGGAAGTACGCGATCACTGGCGCTGCCGCTGTCGCCACGAGTGCTGCGAAAGACGACATGCGGAAGAGCGCAGCCGTGATCAGCCAGATCGCGCAGAAAGCCAGCCCGACCTGCCACATGCCGGCAAGCAGCAGGCCGACATAGGTGGCGACGCCCTTGCCGCCCTTGAACCTGAGCCATACCGGATAGCAGTGACCAACGAAGGCGAACGCGCCGCCGATCAGGCCGACTGACTGGATCGAGCCGGGATAGAAGGTCGCACCGGTGTTTGCGCCGTATGCAATGACGCCCCACACGCACAGCCAGAAGGCCAGCCCCGCCTTGCCTGCATCGAGCAGCAGCGTCGCAGCGGCGAGATCCTTGCGTCCTGTTCGCAGCACGTTGGTCGCGCCGATATTGCCAGAGCCAATTGCGCGAATGTCGCCCAGGCCCGCCATCTTGGTGATGACGAGGCCGAACGGGATCGAGCCAAGCAGATAGCCGCACACAGCCGCAGCAAAGTAAGCAATCGAGCCCGGATCGGTCATGCGATGTCCTCAGCCGCGCTCGAATACGGTCGCGCCATTCACCCAGGTGCGCAAGACCTTGCCTTCTAGCTTGCGCCCATCGAACGGCGAGTTCTTGGAGCGTGAGGAGAGGTCGTCCCGGTCGCAGGCCCATGGCGCGGCGGGATCAAACAGGACGAGATCAGCCGGCGCGCCCTTGGCCAAGCGGCCTTGCGGCAGGCCAAGCAGGTTGGCCGGGCCGCTGGTCACGGGCTTCAGCGCGACGGCCAGCGGGATTTCCTCGCGCAGGGCGATGCTCAGCAGCGCGGGCAGCAGTGTCTCAAGGCCGACAGCGCCGTAGGCGGCATCCGCGATCGGCAGGCGCTTGTCCTCTGTCGGCTGTGGATCATGCGCGGAGACAACAGCGTCGATCGCGCCGCGCTTGAGGCCATCTATCAGCGCCATGCGATCCGCCTCGCCGCGGAAAGGTGGCTGGACCTTGCAGTAGGTGAGATAGTCGCCGACATCGAGTTCGTTGAAGAACAGCGAGTAGCTGGCGACCGAGCATGCGACTTTCACGCCCGCCTTGCGGGCGCGTTCGACAGCCGCCAGCGAGCGCGCAGTCGAGATGCAATCGGCCAGCAGGCGCACGCCTGTTGTCTCGGCCAGCATCAGGTCGCGTTCAAGCGCGATCCATTCCGCTTCCAGCGGCGTGCCCCGCAGGCCAAGCCGCGCAGCGAAGGCGCCAGCGTTCATCACGGTGTTCTTCGACAGCGCGGGGGTATCCGGACGCGACGCGACGAGCGCATCGAAGCTTGCGGCGTAGCTCATTGCCCGCCGCAGCACGCCTGCGTCTTCGACCGGCTTGTCGCCATTGGTGAAGAAGGCCGCGCCCGCTTCACGGATCAGACCGATCTCGGCCATCTTCAGGCCGTCGAGGCCGAGCGTCAGCCCGGCCGTCGGAAGAACCTTCACTTTCGCCACGCTCTCGGCGCGGCGCGTGATGAAGTCGACCAGGGCGACGCTGTCGATCACCGGGTTGGTGTCGGGCATCACCACGAATGTCGTGACGCCGCCGGCCGCCGCGGCATCGCCAGCGGTCGCCAGCGTTTCCTTGTTCTCCGAGCCGGGCTCGCCGGTTTTCACGCGGAGATCGATCAGGCCGGGCGCAAGCGCCTTGCCCTTGGCGTCGATCTTTACGTCGCCCGCGGTGGTCTTCGCGATGCCCGCGCCAACATCGGCGATGACGCCGTTGTCGATCAGGACGCCGCCTTTTTCGTCGAGCCCGGTGGCCGGGTCGATGACGCGGGCGTTGTAGATTACGGTGCGCCCGCTCATTGCTTCGCTCCGGACTTGGCGTCCTGCGCCGCGAGGTTGCGCGCCAGCGTTTCAAGCACGGCCATGCGGATCGCGACGCCCATCTCGACCTGTTCGGTGATCAGGGAGCGCGTCTTGTGGTCGGCGATGCCGCTCTCGATCTCGACGCCGCGGTTCATCGGGCCGGGGTGCATGATGAAGGCGCCCGGCTTTGCGTGGCTGAGCTTGTCCTCGTCCAGTCCCCAGAAGTGGAAGTATTCGCGGGCGGACGGGAGATATGCGCCGTCCATCCGTTCCTGCTGAAGGCGCAGCATCATCACGACGTCGCAGCCCTTGAGGCCCTTGCGCATGTCGGTGAAGACTTCCGCGCCCCACTCGGCCGCGCCAGGCGGCGTGAGCGTGCGCGGGGCGATGAGACGAACCTCAGCGCCGAGAACGTTGAGGCAGGCGACGTTGGAGC
>CAIKXW010000221.1 GCA_903831485.1 uncultured Alphaproteobacteria bacterium
ATCGACGACATTCTCGGCGACTTTCTCGATCTTGCGGTCTTCGAGCGTGAAGGTGTGGAGGGTGCCGTTCGGTCCCTGAGCATTGGGATCGTTGGCCGACATGTCCGCGAGCCAGAAGATCACGCCGGGCTTTCCGGTGTTGAGCTCGCTGTAGGGACCGGGAGGAACCGGCAGCGCGACGGTGCGCGCAGTGATCGCCGCCATGTCCATGCCGGCAAGGTCGATCGCCACGGGCTTAGGCGCGGGGGGAGTCGAGGCCATGCCTGGCTTGTCGTTCGCGTCGGCCTTGGCCTTGCTGGCCTTGCCCGCGGGCGTCGCGTCCATGCCGTCCTTTGCGTCCTGACGCACTTCGGCGACGGACTTTTCTTCATCGCTTTCCGGCTCGATCGGGGACGGCGTGGTCGCCGTCAACGCCAGCGCGTAGATCGAGCGTGTGGGACGGTAGAGATTGCTGGACATATCGAGGCCGTGCATAACCGGCCCGGCATTGTTGCTCGCGAGGAAGTAGAGATATCTCCCGTTGCGGTCGAAGGCGGGATAGCGGGCGTCGCCCATGCCGTCCGTCACCTGCATCGACGTGTTGCGCTCGGCCGAATAGAGCACGATGCCGTGCATGTGGTTCTTGAGCGAGCGCGTCCACGCCAGCCATTTCGAATCCGGCGACCACGCCATCGCATAGGTCTGGTCGGTGAAGCCGCCCCAGACGTTCGGCTCGCCCGCTTCGTTCACTTTTCCGGAAGCAAGGTCCAGCACATAGGTATTCAGGCGGTTGTCACGGAAAGCGATGCGCTTCGAATCCGGCGACCACAGCGGATCGAAATAGTAGGCGGTCTGATTGCCCAGTGAGAACTTCTTCGCGGCCCCTCCCGTCTGCGGCGCAACATGCAAAGCGTATGATCCGCTCTCATCCGAGAAATAGGCGACCGACTCGCCATCCGGGCTCCAGGCCGGCGTCCGCTCCATCACGCCGGGGGTGTTGGTGAGGTTGCGGACCGGGCCCTTCTTCAGCGGCGCGGTCAGGATTTCACCGTGCGCCTCCACAACTGCGCGGACGCCCGTGGGCGATACGCTGATCGCGCGGACCTGGTCGGAGACGTTCAGCATGCGCGGCCTGACATCCGGCATGTCACCCACGACCGTGACCGGTACGCGGGTTGGCTGCCCGCCGGGGGTCAGCGTGTAGATTTCGCCCAGCTTGTCGAACACCAGCGTCTGGCCGTCGCTGGAGAGCGAACGAATGTCGGCGCCTGTGTTGCGATGGACCTCCGACACGGCCTTGGTCGCGGGATCGTAGCTGAAGATCGAGATCGGACCGGCGCGCGCCGAGAGGAAGTAGAGCTTGCCGCCTGCCCAGGCCGGCGAGATGTCGGCCGTGATGTCGTGCGGCACTTCGACGGAATCGAGGCCCGGCAGGCTGGTGATGCGGATCGTGCTGGCGAGACCGCCGCGGTAGTTTCCCCACGACACATAGTTCGTGAAGTTGAACAGGAAGGCGGGCGCAAGCGGGTTGTACGCGAAGTGCTTGCCATCGGGCGACATCACGCCCGCATGGGCCATGGGCAGGGGCAGCGCTGTTGCGAGGCCACCTGAGGTGGAGGTGCGGAAGACCTGGGTGTAGCGGCTGGCTGCCGTGCGGTTGGAGCGGAACAGCACCTCGCGCCCATCGCTCGACCAGCCGGTCGCAACATCGACGCCCGGATGGAAGGTGATCCGCGCCGGCACCCCGCCCGTGGCTGGGACGGTGAACACATCGGTGTTGCCATCGTACTCGCCGGTAAACGCGATGCTCTGCCCGTCCGGCGAAAACACAGGACCGCTTTCCGGCCCGAGGCCGGTGGTGACGCGCGTTGCTGTTCCGCCAGCGCGCGGCACAGTCCAGAGATCGCCGGCATATCCGAACGCGATGAGGTCGCGGCTGATGGCGGGCGATTGCAGGATGCGGGGTTGGGCGAGCGCTGCGGGCGCGGTTGCGAGGCAGGTCGCTATCAGGCCGATGGAAACCACGAGACGCATGACAAGACTCCGCCGTTGACGGCCAAAGCCTTGCCCGATCCTGCAGGTTTCGCAAATGCTTCCTGAGTGTTTCGTGTGGCCTTGGGAGAAACGCCGATGCGATGGCGCCTGCGCGAAACTCGCGTCATTGGCGTATGCAGGCCTAGCCGCAGATCCTCGCAGGGAGCGCGCAGGCGCCTCGCTTCAACTTCCGCTCCCGCGACATCCCATCATTCCTGCCGCTTTGATTTTGTGCGGATGACAACTGTCGTGGGGATAATCGCGGCTCGCCCGAGGACATGTTGAGGCGACGCGTATAGGCTCCCGGCGAGAGGCCATCCCTGTGTGGGCTGGCGAAGGGAAGACCCCATGCGTCAGATCGTGACCACGCTGATATCCGCTGTCGCTCTGGCGGCGTGCGCCAACCTTGAAGCTTCGACCCCGTCTCCACGCGGATCAGACCTGATTGAAGAGAGGTCAATCTCGGATCTCCAGGCAGACCTGTCCGCCGGGCGCACGACATCAGAGGCTCTGGTTGCCGCCTATCTTGCGCGGATATCGGCGATGGATCGCGCTGGCCCTACCCTCCAGGCCGTCATCTCGCTCAGTCCGAACGCTGCCGCCGACGCACGCGCGCTTGACGCTGAACGCCGCGCGGGACGCGTGCGTGGCCCGCTGCATGGCATCCCTGTGCTGCTCAAGGACAATATCGAGACGCGAGATCTGCCGACCACTGCGGGTTCGCTTGCGCTGAGCGACAACCTGACCGGCCGCGATGCGCCGATGGCGGCGCGCCTGCGCGAGGCGGGCGCCATCCTGATCGGCAAGACCAATCTTTCGGAGTGGGCGAACTATCGCTCGACGCGTTCAATCAGCGGCTGGAGCGCAATGGGTGGCCTGGTTCGCAACCCTTATGCGCTGGATCGCAATGCGTGCGGATCCAGTTCCGGGTCGGGCGCTGCCGGGGCCGCGAGCTATGCGGCGGCGACCATCGGCACGGAAACCTCGGGCTCGATCGTCTGCCCTTCCAGCATGAACGGTCTCGTCGGCCTGAAGCCGACCGTGGGTCTCGTCTCGCGGACCGGCGTCGTCCCGATCTCGCATACAATGGACACGCCGGGACCGATGACACGCAGCGTGATGGATGCAGCCCTGGTGCTGACCGCCATCGTCGGCGCAGATCCCGCAGACAAGGCGACGGCGGATGCCGATCGGCGCAAGACGGACTACACAGCAGGGCTGAAGCCGGACGCATTGAAAGGCCGACGTCTCGGCGTCCTGCGCATCGGACTTGGCGGCCACGCTGGAACCGACAAGTTGTTCGAACAGGCGCTTGTCGACCTGCGCGCCGCCGGCGCGGAGCTGGTGGACATCAAGCAACCGCCGGACCAGCAGGCGATCGGCGCGCATACTGGAATCATTATGCAGACCGAGTTCAAGGCCGGGATTGCAAGCTATCTCGCG
>CAIKXW010000222.1 GCA_903831485.1 uncultured Alphaproteobacteria bacterium
ACAACAAGCTGGCCGAGATCATGGCGCTGACATCGCAGAAGGCGCCGCGGCCGTCGGACTCGCCCAAGTATCGCGAGACGTTCGCGATCTCGGCGGCGATGGAGAAGTGGCGGAACGACCAGTAGGAGCACCGGCGGTTTGTGAGCACGCCCTCGTCCTTCGAGACGCGGACTTCGTCCGCTCCTGAGGATGAGGGCTTTCCATGAACGTCATGTTTTGTGAGGCCTCATCCTGAGGAGGCCGAACCGGCCGTCTCGAAGGACGAAGCCGGGCTCCGCGTTCTACGTCCCGACCGTCATGCCTCCGTCCACGACAACCTCCTCGCCGGTCATGTAGGCGCTGTCGTCGCTGGCGAGGAAGAGCACCACTTTTGCGATGTCGTCCGGCCAGCCCTTGCGGCGCAGGGGCACGCGGAGCGCGGCGGCGGCGTCGAGGTCCATGGGTTCGTTGGATCCGGGGACGACCTGGGACCAGATCGGGGTTTCGATCAGGCCGGGGTGGACGGAGTTGCAACGGATGCCGTCCTGCATCGCGGCGCATTCGAGCGCGACCGATTTCGTGAAGAGGCGGACCGCGCCTTTCGAGGTGCAGTAGGCTGAGAGGTTTGGCGCGCCGCGGAGGCCCGCGATCGACGAGATATTGATGATGGAGCCGCCCTTCCCTTTGCGCATCAGCGGTAGGGCGGTTTTCACGCCTAGGAAGACTCCATCGACGTTGACCGCCATCTGGCGGCGCCAGTCTTCGAGACTCAGCTCGTGGATCAGGCCCGCGACGGCGATGCCGGCATTGTTGACGAGGATGTCGAGGCGGCCTTCGGTCTTCTCAATGCTGGCGATGACATCGCGCCATTCAGTTTCGCTGGCGACGTCGTGACGAATGAAGCGCGCTCCGCCGCCGGACTTGCGGATCGCGGCGGCGGCTTCTTCGCCGTCCTGCACGTCGGTGAGAACAACGGCTGCGCCTTCGCGCGCGAGCGTTTCGGCCGTCGCGCGGCCGATGCCGCTTGCTGCGCCGGTGACGAGGGCGACCTTGCCTGAGACACGACCCATTGGTTTCTCTCCCACTTCTGGGTGGGAGGCTGGTGCATTTGGCGACGGTTGTCATCCCAGAAGCGCGCAGCGCTATCCGGGACCTATTGTGAGACCACGACGAAAGGCCAATGGATCGAGGCTCTTCGCGATGCGCGCTCCGGCCGGGATGACAGCGGAGAGAGGTAGCCTCCCTAGTAGCTCTTAGGCAGCCCCAGCACGCGCTCGCTGATGTAGTTCAGGATCATCTCGCGGCTCACCGGGGCGATACGCGCGATCATCGCTTCGCGCATGTAGCGTTCCACGTCGTACTCTTTCGCGTAGCCCATGCCGCCGTGGGCGAGGACGGCCGCCTCGCAGGCGTTGAAGCCGTATTCAGCGCCAAGGTACTTCGCGGCGTTGGCTTCGGCGCCGCATTCGAGGCCCTGGTCGTAGAGGCGAGCGGCCTTGTAGGTCAGCAGTTCGGCTGCGGAGAGTTCAGCCCAGCATTTGGCGAGCGGGTGGGCGACGCCCTGGTTCTGGCCGATGGGGCGACCGAACACGACACGCTCTTTCGCGTAGGTCGTGGCGCGCTCGAGGGCGCAGAAGCCGAGGCCGATGGCTTCAGCGGCGAACAGCACGCGTTCCGGGTTGAGGCCCTGCAGCAAGTACTTGAAGCCTTGGCCCTCCTCGCCGATCAGCGACTCCTTCGGGATCTCGATGTTGTCGAAGTACAGCATGTTGCACTCGACGGCCTTGCGGCCCATTTTCGGGATCGGCTTTGCGTCGACGCCCTTCATGTCCATGTAGAACAGGGACAGGCCCATATAGGGCTTGGCGACTTTTTCCTGCGGCGTGGTGCGGGCGATGAGGATGATCTTGTCGGCGCGCTGGGCGCCGGTCGTCCAGATCTTGCGGCCGTTGATGACGTAGCCGGAATTGGTGCGCTCGGCTTTCGTCTGCAGGCTGGAGGTGTCGAGGCCCGAGTTCGGCTCGGTGACGCCGAAGCACATCTTCTGCTGGCCAGAGATGATCTTGGGCAGGAATTCCTGCTTCTGCTCGGACGTGCCGAACTTCTCGATCGGCTTTGCGCCGAAGATGTTGAGGTGGATGGACGAGCAGCCGGTGAAGCCGGCGCCGGAGCGCGCTACGGCCTGCATCATGATGGAGGCTTCCATCAGGCCGAGGCCGGAGCCGCCCACCTCTTCCGGCATGGCGATGCCGAGCCAGCCGCCATCGGCCATCGCCTTGGTGAAGGCTTCCGGCCATTCGCCGGTCTCGTCGGTCTTGCGCCAGTATTCCGCGTCGAACTGGGCGCACACGGCGGCGACGGCGTCGCGGATCGCTTCCTGATCTTCCGTCATGGGGGCGATGTTGTGCATGTGACTCTCCCGTGGCCTGTCAGCTCTCGTTGTAACGCTAGTTATCGGAGGCTTTGACGGAGGGCGAGTGCGGCGCCGCGTCCGGGTTGTCAAACCGGGTGGGGTCAAAGGCCGCGGCGAGCGGGCTCACTTTCCCGTCAATGACCTGGTCGGCGACGATTTCCGCGGTGGCTGGGGCGAAGAGGACACCGTTGCGATAGTGGCCGAGGGCGGCGAAGACGCCGGGGATGGCGGTCTGGCCGATCATCGGCTGGTCATCGGGGCTGCCGGGCCGGACGCCGGCCCAGGCGGTGAGTTCAGGAGCATCGGCGAGCGCTGGTACGAGGACGGCGGCGCGGGCGCGGAGCTGGGCGATGGCGTCGGGGTCGACCTCAGTGTCAGCGCGGTTTCTCTCCGTCGTGGCGCCGATGAGGATCCAGCGCGATTTGGGGGCGATGTAGACATCGCGCGCGTGGATAACATGGCGAGGCCCCTGCTCGATCGGCGCGAGGGCGAGCATGTGCCCTTTCACGGGCACGGGAGCGGGCAGGCCGGGAGACAGCCGCGCGCCGCGGGGGCCAACGAACAGTGGCGCTGGCTGCGCGCCGTTGGCGATCACGACGCGGTCATAGCGTTCGCCGTCTGGCATCAGGAAATGCTGGCCGGCGGTGATGCGATCTACCTGGCGGCCAAAGCGGAGCCCAACGCCCGTGCGCGCGAGCGCGGCGCCGAGTCGCTGGAGGACGAGGACGGGATCGACCTGCTGGTCGTCGGGCAGCCAGAGCGCTGCGAGGATGGAGCGCGCAAGGGCGGGCTCGCGGACGGCGACGTCCTTCAGCGGCAGGGTGACCGCGGGGACGTTGCGCGCCTGGCAGGCGGCGGTGAGGTTGGTCAGCCAGTCGGCCTCGGCCTGCGTGCGGGCGACAACGAGCGCGCCTTCTCGCGAGTATTCGACGGCGCCGCCGCCGAGGCGTTCGAGGCGGGCGGCGTATTCCGGCCACAGCTGCCCTGCAAGGCGCGCCAATGCGGCGAGCGCACGCTGGTCATGCTCGGCCGCCCATTCGAACGCGGCGCCCAGCATGCCCGCCGCGCGGATGGTGACGCCGCCGCCGAGTTCGAGGCCACGGTCGTAAACCGCCACATCGGCGCCGCGGCTGCGCAGTTCCAGCGCGATGCTGAGCCCCACAATGCCTGCGCCGACGACGGCGACGCGCAGAGCTGGCTTCCGGGTGGAGGGCGAGGCGGACATGGCGCCTCTATACTGGCGTCAGCGCGAACGGCCAGAGGCGGTGTCAGGCCTGGGCGGCGACGGCGTCGGATGGCCGCGCCCGTTGGCGCTCCGAGCGCCAGAAGACGAGGAAGCGGGCGGCGTGGTCGCGATGCTGGAAAACGAGCTTGCGGCG
>CAIKXW010000223.1 GCA_903831485.1 uncultured Alphaproteobacteria bacterium
ACGACGCAAACCCCTGCGTCGGCGGCGGCGAAGACGACACGACGCAATCCTTCAGCCGAACATGCAGCGGTCGCTCCACACTCGCCCGATGCATCGCAAGATCATCCCGGGTGACCGGCGCGCCGACTTCCGCAAGATCTGCCGCAATGTCGTCCGCTAGCCCGTTGGTGTAGAAAGTCTGCAGCCCATAGGCCGCCACGCGCGCCATCGTCTTCGCCAGCCGCGCATTGCGGATCGATCCGTTCGCGGTCCCGAACAGATCGCTCCAACCTTCTAGGCCGCTCAACTCCTCCCGCTTCGCGGCAATCGTGCGCGCCAGACCCGGCGCAACTGGTACGCCATCGGCTGCGAAATCGATCGCATCGCGCAGCACGCGCGCCAGCCCCAGCCGCGACGCCCCCGGCAGCGCCAGCGCCGCCTGCCAGCTCGACACCGCGCCCGCTACCGTGTTCGCCGCCAGCGGCCCGCGCGGCGCAATGCGCGCCTGCCCGCGATAAAGCTCCAGCGTCGCCGCTTCGCCCGCCCCGCCGCATCCCATGATCGCCAGTGGCGGATCCCCCGGCCGCTGCACCAGCCAGAACGCGTCCCCGCCCATACCCGTCATGTGCGGATAGGTGACGCCCAGCGCCGCCGCCATCGCCACAGCCGCCTCGATCGCGGTTCCCCCATCCATCAGGATGGATATGCCCGCCTGGCTCGCATGGTGTTCCGGCGCAACCGCAATCCCGCCCCGCGCACCCGTCGCCGATAATGCCTGACCACTCATGAGGCGAAGCTTCCGGGCGTTGCACCTTTCGGCAAGACAAACCATTGGCGGAGGCCCCTCCGCGCTGCATGATGATGCATATTGAGGCGAAGGTGATTTGGGCCGGCTAACTACTCATGTTCTGAACACCGCGAAAGGCATTCCAGCCTCGGGAATTACAATCCGCCTGCTGCGGAATGGCCAGCTTCTGCACGAAACCAAAACCAACGCCGACGGCCGCTGCGACACGCCCCCGCTCGAAGGTGATGCCTTCACAGCAGGCAGCTACACACTCGCCTTCCACGCCGCCGACTATTTCCGCGGGCGCGGGGTTGCCCTCTCCAACCCACCCTTCCTCGACATTATCGACCTCGCCATCGGCCTCACCGGCGATAGCAATTTCCATGTGCCTCTGCTCGTGTCGCCTTGGGCCTACTCCACGTACCGCGGCAGCTAGGGCACGGTAGTTTGGCCGCAACAGCCACCAGGAAACCCGCACGTTTTTGGGGGATGGGGAACCCACGCACCTGAATTGAATCAATGCCTTCCGCCAGAAAAGTGGGGGATGGCGGTTCGGCAGAACAATACTCTATCCAGCACCCCCTCCGCACGGCCGCATAAGCCGGCCCATGACCCGAGCACGAACCGCATCATACGGAGTAGTGACCCCGCCGCCTCTAAAGCTTTTGCTGCAAGCGGTGCTGATGCTGTGCGTGAGCCTCGTGCAAGGGGTCGCGACAACGCTCGGGGTGATCTTCAAGCGCACTCACCGTGATTGGCACACGGACAGAACGCACGAAGACCTGCCCCAGGCGACGTACGCCAATCATCTGAAGGAACACACCAACACCCACAGAGTCATTCTCGGCCTGGCGCCAAGAATCTCTGGTGGCCCATCGCGGGGACCCGCAGTCGATCCCCTCGAAACCCACAACCGGGACTCTCGGCACAAGGCCCAGAACGACTCCTTTGCTGGTCCAATAATCCAAGCCCCATCCCTGTCATTCCGGACGCACGCGCAGCGTGCGAGCCGGAACCCAGGGGCGGCGCACAACCCTTGGCGCACACAGCTCCTGGGTTCCCGCTCGCGCTTGCCCGCGTCGGGAATGACAACGTCAGTATGTGGGAATTCAGCGCGCCCCTCGTTGCTCGCGCCCGCACACCCAACCCCGCTGCCCCACGGCGGAGATCGCGCACGCGGGTCAGAAATCCTGCCGAAGCCCGATCGCACCAAACAGTCCGCGTTCCTGCGTCATCGCAAGCGGATTGCTGCTGTCGGTGAATTGCCCACCCAGCTCGACATCGAAGAAGGTCGACCGGTTGAGATTCCACGACAGCGCCACCGACCCGCGCGCCGACGTCTCCTCTGACGATCCGTCCTTCCGGTTCCGCTGGTCCACCCGCAGCTTCGTGTTCAGCCGCAGGTCGCGCAGGATCGGATAGCGCATGTTGAACTGCACCGTCTGCTGCTCCAGCGTTATCGTATCGGCATAGCGCACACCCGCGATGAAGATCGCGCCCTCGGTGAACACGTCCGACGCCACCAGCTGTCCTGAGTAGTAGTATTCTGTGCCCGTAGTCGGGAATGCCTCGACACCGCCCGACGCCTTGGTGCCGGAAACGTTCGTCGCGATCACATCGACATTGATCTGCAGGTTCTCGGTGATCGGCCGTGACACACTGATCGACGCCGATCGCGAGTATGCCGTCCGGTCCTGCGCCAGCTGGTAGATTTCTTCCTCCAGATAGGTGGCCAGCAGGTCGTTCGGATTCTCGACGCCCTGGCCAATGATCGCATTCAGCGTGGTCAGCATCGGCGAGCGCCGGTAGTCGACAGCAACCGAGATGCTCGATTCATCCTCGAACCGGAGCGAGCCGTTCAGCAGCGCCAGGTTCGTCTGCTCGAAATGCAGGTCGTAGTCGTAAATCCCGTACGCCGTGAACAGCGAGTTGAAATACCTGAACTCCCCACCCACCGCCTGCCGGTCGACCAGGTCGCCATAGGTCTGGTCGACATAATAGACCGTCGTATCCAGTGCATCCGGGATCATCGCGAAGTCGACGCTACCGCCGAAGAACAACCGGTCCGGGTTCACCTCGAGGTCGCGCGAGGACTGAACCGGATATCCGCCCACCACGTTAAGCTTTAGATTCTCCGTCGCCTGGAAACTCAGCAGGCCGCCATCGAACCGCCCGAAGATGCCTCCCGTATTCCGTGTCTGCCGCCCGATACGCACAGCCGTGTTCAACTCGCGATCCGACACATCGAGATAGAGCGTGCTGACCGCCCCCTCGTCACGTTGGGTGCCAGCGCGAAAATCGTCCCGGAATACCCCAGAGAACCGCAACAGCCCTTCAGTGCGATCATTGCCAACCGTCAGGTTGATGTCGGCGCCATAGAGGATCTCGTTGAGGTTGGTCCGGTTCTCCTCGATCGGATCCGGATTGACCTCCGGCCCGCCGACCACCGGCACATCCTCGAACAGGAAGCCACTCTCGTCCCGCTGGTACAGCATCGACAGCGAGCCCGAGAGCTCCGCCTTGAGGCTCGAACTCGTCACTGTGTGCGGCCGGCCCTGTTCATCGAGCTGGCCTGGCCTGACGATCTCCGGCTCCTCGCCGAGCAAGGCCGCCAACCGCTGACGAACACGCGCTGAATTCGGATGGTCCGGATAGCGCGCGATGAATGTCTCGTATTCAGCCTTCGCATGCGCCAGCTGCTTGTTTCGTTCACGCGCAAGCCCAAGTATCTCCTGCGCCTCCGGCGTCGCCGAACTCTCGGGCTGGCCCAGCAGACGTTCGGCAAGCCTGATCGCCGCCGCATTGTCGCCAGTCGCCAGCACGTCACGCAGTTCCTGCAGCAGCCCATCGGAC
>CAIKXW010000224.1 GCA_903831485.1 uncultured Alphaproteobacteria bacterium
AGCTGATGCGGGCGCTGGGGCGCGGACAGCCGGTCGCGTTGATGAACGACCAGAAGTTCAACCAGGGCGTCGCCGTGCCGTTCTTTGGCTACGACGCGATGACGGCGCCTGGCCCTACCCGCCTCGCCATGAAGTCTGGCGCGCCGCTGGTGCCGTTCTCATGCCGTCGCACAGGCCCCGGCTGCTATCGCGTGACGGTGCACGAGCCGTTGATGCCGGACGCCGATCCGGACGAGGACAAGGCGATCTACAACACTGTGCTGAGGATCAACCAGTGGGTCGAGGCGCGCATCCGCGAGGCGCCGGACCAGTGGTTCTGGATGCACAACCGCTGGCCGAAGGAGGCGTGGGTGAAGGCGGGGGTGTACGAAGACTAGCGCCGACCCAGCCGTCGCGCGCTCCGGCGTTCAGCGCCTCACCCCATGATACCGATGCTGTCGTCGATCGTGCGGCGCACGGCGCCGACATAATCGATCAGCTGATGGCCTTCGATCATCGCTTCGTAGAGCATCTTGAGCGCGTCGCGGACGACGTAGGGGCGCTCCATGGGGATGAAGTGGGTGGTGCCGGGGACGCGGGTGACGGCGGCGTCGGGGCGGATTGCGTGGACGCGGCCGTCGGCGTCGGGGACCGTGGTGGATTCCTTGTCGGCCTGCAGCAGGATGATGGGGATGCGCTTCTTGCGCAGGCGGCGAAGGGCCGCCCACGGCCGGTAGCGGTGGGCCGCGAACACGGCGGATTCCCATTCGGGGGTGCAGGCGAGCTGGAATGTGCCGTCGTCCTGGCGCAGCACGCCATCGACCACATAGTCGTCGAGGAAGGGCGCGCGCCATGTCTTGAAGGCGCCTCGCCCGCGCAGGCTTTCGGCAGCATCGCTTGCCGATGCGAAGTCTCGGCGGCGCCGAAGCGCCTGCTTCGCCAGCGCGTGCTTCTGGATGAACATGTTGAGGATCGGAAAGTTGTAGGCCCGGTAGACGCTTCTCCGCATCAGCACCGGATCGGCAAGTACGAGGCCCTTCACGAGATCCGGCCGCTTGCCCGCGACCAGCAGCGCGACCGTGCCGCCCATGGAATGGCCGCCGAGCACTGCGCCGTCCGGCGCGGTCTTCTCAAGGACCTGGATGACGTCGTCGCGGAACTTCGCCCACGATTTCATCCGCCGCGGATTGGCCGGAAGGCGGGAGCGGCCGTGGCCGCGCAGGTCGATGGCGGCGGCGTGCATCTGTCCGCCGAGCGGCTCGAGGATGGACTGGTAGGTGATGGCATTGAAACCGGTCGCGTGCAGGAACAGCACGTCGATCGGCCGCACCGGATCGCCAAAGGCGATCCCTGATGCTTCCCCGTCCTTCAACTCTACACGAAACCTGCGCATGCAGCGCGTCTAGCCTCCAAATACCTTGCGCAGAAGATCGCTTGTCCGCTTCACGGGGTCGCGGCGAATCGCCTGTTCTTCACGGGCGAGGTAATAGAACAATCCGTTCAGCGCACCAGTCGTCGCCTCATCCGCGAGCCAGGTCTTTGTGTCGGTCTTGAGCGCGCCGGCGCCGTATTTGGCCACCGCGCCGTCAAGCGCGGTCAACGCGCCAGCGGATTGCAGCGCCTGCGAAAACTGCGGCTTGAGGGCCTGCCTTAGGCTCGCTTCGGTCTTGTTGCGCAGGAAGGTCGTGGCTGCGGAGTCGCCACCGCGCAGGATGGCCATGGCGTCGTCGAACGTCATCGACTTTACCGCGTCGGTCACCATCTTGCCGGCCGCGGGCGCGGACGCCTCCGCCGCCCGGTTCACGCGCCGCTGCAGGTCATCGAGCGTTCCGGCCATGCCGAACGGGGCGAGCCGCTTGTGAGCCTGCCCCAGCACGCCAGGCAGGGGGATACGCACGGCGGGATCGCCCATATAGCCGTTCGCGGCCGACAGCCGCTTTGTCGCCAGCCCGCCCGCCACCGAGAGGGCTTCCCTGAGGCCAGCCGCAACGTCACCCTTGGTCAGGTTGCCTTTGTCGCCCGGCATGGACTTGTGGAGGATGTCGGAGGCGATCTTGCCGAAGTCCTGCGCGCTCGCCGGCACGGACGCCGCCAGCGCCACGCACAGCGCGAGGCCCAATCCAGCTCTTCCGGCGTGCATGCTGCCTCCCGCGGCGCCAACCGGGCGGATAGGACAGGCAAAGGGGGGCCACGTCAAACGGGTCGCGCTGCTGGCTCTGGTTGGCTAGGCTGGGGCCAGAAACGCAATACAGGGACGGAAATCATGTCAGCCCAGCATTCCTGCTTCGAGGTCTCGATCACAGATCGGGTCGCCCATATCCGGTTCTCGCGCCCTGAAAGGCTGAATACCTTCACACCGGAGGCGTGGATTGAACTCCCCGCCATCGTGAAGAGTATCGACCGCAACGCCCGTGCGCGCTGCATAGTGGTGTCGTCGTCGGGCAAGCATTTCACGGCCGGCATGGACCTCGCCGTGTTCACAAAGCCGGAAGGGATCACCAGCGAGGCGCGTGACCCGCACCTGCGCGCGGAGAAGTTCCGGGCTGATCTTTCGGCGCTGCAGGATGCGTTCACATGCCTCGACCAGGCGCGCATGCCGGTGATCGTCTGCGTTCAAGGCGGATGCATCGGGGCGGGTGTCGACATGATTTCGGCGTGCGATATCCGGCTTGCGACGAAGGACGCGTTCTTCTGCATCCAGGAAATCAACATCGGCATGACGGCGGACGTCGGCACATTCCCGCGCCTGTGCAAACTGCTGCCGGAGGGCTGGGTGCGTCAGATTTCCTATACGGGCGAGCGCCTGCCCGCGGCGCGCGCGCGGGACCTCGGCCTCGTCAACGAGGTGTTCGATACGCAAGAGGCGATGCTTGATCACGCCATGGCGCTGGCGCGCGAGATTGCGTCGAAGAATCCGCTCGCCGTCACCGGATCGAAGGCGATGATCAACTATGCGCGTGATCACACGATTGCGGATGGGCTGGACTATATCGGCGTGTGGAATGCCGCAATGCTGTCCGGCGCGCACATGCGAGAGGCGTTCATGGCGAAGGCCGAGAAGCGAGAGCCGGCGTTCCCGGATCTGCTGGCGCTGCGGGATGGGCCGATCTAACCGCCGCGGCTGAACAAACCCTGTGCCGAATAGACTAGCCTGCCTTCGGACCGCGCCTCGATCGAGGCGAAGACGATTGAGCGGGCGCGCTTGTCGACGCTGACCATGACGGCGACAGGGGTATCGCCGAGTTCTTGCGAGGTCACATCCAGCGACAGGGATGCCAGCCGCATCTCTGGGCCAGCCGCCTGGCCCAGAGCGTTCATCGCGTGTTCGGAACATTTCTGCGCATCAGGCGCGCCGGGGCCGCCGAGGCTTGTTGCGGAAATCGTGGAGGTAGCTGGGTCTGTGTCGGCCATCGCGCAGGCCTAGATACAGAAACGCCCGCTGTGAAGCGGGCGGTCCACTCCGCCGAGGGCAGAGGAAGCGACTTCCCGACGGAGTGGTCTCGGGGGGTCGGGGGGGACGGATAAGACCGCCACCGCCGGGAAGCACAAATGAAAAACGCGATCCGCCAAAAGCGGTTCCGTGGCCGCGCGACTTTTTCTGAATCTGGGTTCACGGTCCGCCGAGCGGAGGTAACCCATTGATTTCCCATGGCTCAAAGCAAAACGGGCGGTCCGACAGGACCGCCCGACAGGTTGCACTCATACAAGGAGGTTAAGCTACGCTACGCACTGCACTGGCTGAAGCGTTCAGCGCGCCGAAAATGTCGCCGAGGTGGCCGACACCGGAAACGCCAAACGCGGACTGTGAGAACTTGCCGATCGCCGGAAAAATCCGGCCGATCTCATTTGGGCCAAGACCGAGGGCGTGAAGGTCGACCATCAGACCTTCGACCACGGCCATGCGGCCGCCGGGCGTACGCTCGATCAGGCGGGCCAGAACCCCTGTGGGCGCGCCGATCTGGGCGCCCATGGTGGCGGCCAGCGTGCGGGCGCCGGGGATGCGCTCGAAGAATTCGTCTGCGATGGGGGCGCCTTGCCGCTCGGCGGCGTTCAGCACGATGCCAATGGCGGCCTCGGCCTTGGCGCGCGTGATGCCAGCGGTCTTCGACACCTCGTTGATGAACGCGCTGAGCATGCGGACCCCGCAATCGACTGAAATACGAGTGTGCCGCGCTAAGGTTGCCGGGGTCTTAAGGCCGCGAGTTCCCTGTGGAACCCGTGGGGTCACATCCGCCGTAGAGCGCCGCAGGCTCGCCTCGAAGTTTTGCCCACATCTGGTCGCCCCAGGAATAGTGCCACCACTCCGTCGGATTGTTGGCGAACCCCGCCTCGGTCATCACCCAGTAGATAAGCCGGCGGTTCGCGCGCGCCTCCTCGTCGGACATTGAGATTGCGGGCTTGTGCTCGAATGCGTCGGTCCATGCGTCCTCGGTCACATCGTCGAACAGGCCGCCCATGAAAAGTGGCTGACCTGTCGCCTTGAAGCGCAGCGTGAGATCGACTGCGCCGCCGGTTGAATGGGGCGATGGGGATGCATCGCCTTCGCTGGGCGCGGCCCAGTACTTCTCCACCTCGTCGACAAGTTCCTGCCCGTCGAGGTGCGGCGCGCGTTGCCTCAGCCATGCGGGAAACCAGACGTCGTGGAAGTGGCGCTGCACAGCTTGCGGCCGCCACGCGTCGAACAGGTAGAGCTCCAGCCCCGCTCCCGCGAGACGCGCGTTCACCGCGAGCAGCGCATCGCCGACCGACTTGCGCACGTACAGCCCGTCGATCGCGCCCGGTATCCGCTCGTTGTAGGGTGGGTTGAATGGGGTGTTGTAGTGGTTGACGCCGGCGAGGCCGATGGCGGTCGCCTCGACGCAAGGTTCGTGGAATACCGCGCTGTCGCCGGCAATCGCCACGTCCTGCCGATAGCCGCGCCTGCGCGCCTGCGCATCGGCTGATGAGGGAGTGGGGCGACGTTTCAGTTGGGCGAGTTCGACTGTCATCCGCCGAAGCTACGCATTCGGCGGGCTCGCGACAAACCGAATCCGGAACTTTGCCCGGCGCCGCCGCGTTCCCGCTGGCATGAAGACCCGTCATGACGTGGCCTCTCCCACCGCTATTCACTTGCGAGACTGGTGGGCGATCGTGGTCCGCGTGTTCTGGCGCGTGCTGGAGGACAATCTCGGCCTGCTTGCGGCGGGCATATCATTTTACGCCTTCCTTTCGATCTTCCCGGCCATCGCCGCGGCCCTCATGGTGTGGGGCATTTTCACCGACACCATCTCGCTCGGCGCGCAGCTTGAGACGGTGCGCGAACTCGCGCCTGAAGCGTTCAACCTCGTCGCCGACCAGATGGTGGTGATCGCCATGCAGGACGATGGCGGGCTGACGATCGGCGTGCTGGTCTCGGCGCTCTTCGCGTTCTGGGGCGCATCGGGGGCCGTAGCGGCGCTGATCCAGGCCATGAACATGGGGTATCACGAGGAGGAAAAGCGCAGCTTCATCAAGCTCAACGCTCTCAAGCTGACCTTCACCTTCTGCGGCATTCTTTTCGTCGTCATGTCGATCATCGCCATCGCGGCGGCGCCGCCGATCCTGAAGGCGCTGAGCCTTGGGTCGTTCGTCGAGGCGGCAATCAACTCAGTTCGCTGGC
>CAIKXW010000225.1 GCA_903831485.1 uncultured Alphaproteobacteria bacterium
AGCGCCTGCGCGGCAAAGGCGGCTGGTCAGGCCTGATGATGGTCGCCGGCGCCACGGGACCGGACGACGCACGCCGGCTGCGCGCTGCGGCGGGCGATGCTCTCTTCCTGGTGCCGGGCTATGGCGCGCAGGGAGCCGGCGCACGCGACGCCGTCGCTGGCTTCGTCATGCGCGGCGATCGACTGGAGGGCGGGGTGGTCAACGCCTCACGCTCTGTCGCGTCGCCGGCCGGTTCGCTCGACGCCGCGACGGTTACGGCATGGGAAAGCCGCATCGACGCGGCGCTCGCAGCGGCTCAGGCCGACCTGCTTGCCGCCACGCGCGGCTGAGGGGTCCGGTTCCCCAAAGGTTAAGGGTCCCTGCGCGAAGCCTTTACCTGTCTGTGGCATATTCGTCCGGTCCTGCCAGAGGAAGACCATGTCCCCCGGAGAGTCCCCGAGATCGGCTGTCGCCCAGCAGATCCGCAAGACTGTCATCGTCACGGCGATCATTCTCGCGGTCGTGCTACCGTTCGACTACCTGCTCGCAGGTGTGCTGTTCCGTGACCCTGGCCACGCCTATTCGGCCACGCTGACCATTGTGATCACGCTTCTCGTCGCGCCGCCTTTCTCGTTCTTCCTGATCCGTCAGGGATCGCGTCTTGAAGCGGCGCAGGCCCTGCTGGCCGAAGAGCGCGCCCGCCGCCTCTTCGAAGTTGAATCCGCCCGCGACGCCGCTGAGGCCGCCACCCGCGTGAAGAGCGAGTTCCTCGCCAACATGAGCCATGAGATTCGCACGCCGCTCAACGGCGTGCTCGGCATGGCGCAGGCGCTTGAATCCCGCCCGCTCGATCCGGAAGCGCGCGAGATGGTCGCTACCATCCGCGAGTCCGGCTCCAACCTGATGTCGATCCTCAACGACGTGCTCGACCTGTCGAAGATCGAGGCCGGCCGCCTCGACATCACGCCCGTCGACTCAAGCCTGCTTCACACGTTGCGTCAGGTCCACGCGCTCTTCCTGCCGGCGGCCCAGGAAAAGAATGTCAGCCTCGTTTTCTCCAGCGATGTGCTCGAAACACAGGCGCTCCGCTTCGACCCGGTCCGCGTGCGTCAGTGTGCATTGAACCTCGTCTCCAACGCCGTGAAATTCACGCGTGAAGGGCAGATCGAAGTGAAGCTGTCCGTCACGCCCGCAAGCGACGGCAGCACGCTCGTGACCATCGAAGTGTCCGACACTGGCATCGGCATGGACGACAAGACAGCCGAGCGACTGTTCGAGGCCTTCAGTCAGGCGGATGCATCGACCACCCGCAAGTTCGGTGGAACAGGTCTGGGTCTCGCGATCTCGCGCAAGCTTGCGCGCATGATGGGCGGCGACATCGTGGCCTACTCGCGTCCCGGCGAAGGATCGGTCTTCGTCCTGACATTCCACGCCGATGCGCCGATCGCGGCGCCCGTCACGACGACATCGGCCCTCCCGGACGTCGGCAAGGCGACGCATCTGCGCGGCGCGCGCGTCCTGCTCACCGATGACAATGCGATCAATCGGCAGGTCGTCCGGCTCTTCCTGCAGCCGCAAGGCGCCGTGATCACGGAGGCCACCAACGGGCGTGAAGCGCTCGACGCGCTGTCGCGGGACGATTTCGACCTCGTTCTCCTCGATGTCCACATGCCGGTCATGGATGGCGTCGAAGCCATACGGCGCATCCGCGAATCCAGCGCCGCCTGGCGCGGTGTTCCCGTGATCGCCCTGACGGCCGACGCCATGGCCGGCGACCGAGAACGCCTGCTCGCCATCGGCATGTCCGGCTATGTCTCCAAGCCGATCGACCAGACCCAACTGCTGTCCGCCATCGCCGCCGTGCTTGGCGGCGCCGCAGCGCCAGCTTGCGCAACGCCAGCGAATGATACGGCCGGCTTCGACCTCGGCGATATTCTCGCCGACCTCGATCGCCTCGCTGGCTGAGCGTGTCGGTTGCGCGCACCATGACGCAGGTGGAGGCGACCTGACCCTACGGCCAGCCCTCATCGCGACTGCAGCATTGCCGACAGGCTTTGCAAACGCCCGTCCCCATGCTGAAACGCTGATATGTCCGGTGACGGGACGGCCCACGACAGGGCAATAGGGAGGTCTTCATGAAACGCTTTGGAGCATTGCTCGGTGGAGCAGCGTTGCTTGTGCTGGCTGCATGCGGCGAGCAGGCGGCAGCGCCCCTCGCGCCGATCACCGCCGCTGAGGTCAACGGCGCGGCGATCATCGCCGCCGACCAGCGACCCGACATCTGGATCAGCCACGGCCGCACCTATTCCGAACAGCGCTTCTCGCCGCTCTCCCAGATCAACACCAACACGGTCAAGGAAGTCGGCCTCGCCTGGTCGGCCAACCTCGATTCGAACCGCGGCATGGAATCGACGCCGATCGTGGTCGATGGCGTGATGTACGTCACCTCGGCCTGGTCGATCGTCTACGCCTACGACGCCAAGACCGGCGAGCGGCTGTGGAAGTACGATCCCGAAGTCGACAAGGCGCGCGGCGTCTCCGCCTGCTGCGATGTCGTCAACCGCGGCGTCGCCATCTGGGAAGGCAAGGTCTTCGTCGGCACGATCGACGGCCGCCTCATCGCGCTCGACGCCTCGCGCGCTGACGGTGTCACCGACGGCCTCAAGAAGCCACTGTGGGAAGTCGTCACCGTCGACCAGTCCAAGCCCTACACCATCACCGGCGCCCCGCGCGTGATCGACGGCAAGGTCATCATCGGCAACGGCGGCGCCGAACTCGGCGTGCGCGGCTACATCACCGCCTACAACGCGGCCGACGGCAGCCTCGCCTGGCGCTTCTACACCACGCCCAACCCCACCAAGCAGCCCGACGGCGCAGCCTCCGACAAAGTGTTCGCCGAGAAGGCCAATGCGACCTGGGGCGACAAGGGCGACTGGACCACTACCGGCGGCGGCGGCACGGCGTGGGACGCCATGGCCTACGATCCCGACCTTGGAATCCTCTATGTCGGCATCGGCAATGGCTCACCCTGGAACCATCGCCTGCGCGACCCGGATGGCAAGGACAACCTGTTCCTGTCCTCCGTCCTCGCGATCAAGGCCGACACCGGTGAATACGTGTGGCACTACCAGACGACGCCCGGCGAGACATGGGACTACACGGCAACGCAGCACATCATCCTCGCCGACCTCAAGATCGGGGACAAGGTTCGCAAGGTGGCGATGCAGGCGCCGAAGAACGGCTTCTTCTACGTCCTCGACCGTGCGACGGGCGAACTTCTCTCCGCCGACAAGTTCCAGGACAACGTCAACTGGGCGTCCAGCGTCGATCTGAAAACCGGCCGCCCCGTCGAGGCGCCCGAAGCGCGCTATCTTGAATCGCCCTTTGCGGCGATCCCGGGTCCGCTCGGTAGCCACAACTGGCACCCGATGGCCTTCAGCCCCGACACCGGTCTCGTCTACATCCCGGCCCAGACCATCCCGCAGGTCTTCGCCGACCAGGCCGACTTCGCCTATCGCCCCGGCTTCTGGAACACCGGCGTCGAGTTCGCCGCAGCGCCTGGCCCGACGCCTACGCTGAACGAGCGCCTCGCCGGACGGGCAGCCCTCAAGGGCCAGCTCGTGGCCTGGGACCCCGTCGCCAAGAAAGCACGCTGGACGATCGACTATGCAACGCCGTGGAATGGCGGCGTGCTCGCAACCGGCGGCGGCCTCGTCTTCCAGGGCGGCCTCGATGGCAAATTCCGCGCCTACGACGCAGCGAAGGGCGGGGCGGCGCTGTGGGAAGTGGACGGCCAGTATCCCGTCATGTCCGGCCCGATCAGCTACGAGATCGATGGCGAACAATACATCGCCGTCACCGCCGGCTGGGGCACTGGCCTGCCGCTCACCGGCGGCGGCAACGCAATCCCGAACATCGGCTCGCCCGAGATGGGCCGCGTGCTGGTCTACAAGATCGGCGGCAAGGCCGAGCTCGAAGCTTACGCGCCCTACGAGATGGAGAAGGTCGCCGCGACCGAGGACTTCGGCAGCGCGGCGGTGATCGAACACGGCCGCGTCCTCTATGAACGTAACTGCCTAGTCTGCCATGGTGGTCTGGTCGTCTCCAGCGGCGTCGTCTCCGACCTGCGTTGGTCGAAAGCGCCCGCCACGAAAGACGGCTTCGCCGACATCGTGCTCAATGGTCTCTACGCCTCGGCCGGCATGGCGAGCTTCGCCAACACGCTGAACGCGGACGACGCTGAGGCGGTCCGCGCCTACATCGTCAACCGCGCCAACGAGGACGCAAAGGCCTACGCCGCGCAAGCCCCGCAATAGGAGCGGGTAGCGCCCGTGAAATGCAGAAAGGCCCGGAGCGTCGCTCCGGGCCTTTTGTTCTTTCGACTGAGCGCAACCCTTACTTCGGATTGCAGTAGTTCAGGAAGTCGCTCGCCGCCGCGCCGAACCCGGCCAGCGAGCCGACATACTTCGCCTGCACCTGCGCCGTCGTGTTTTTCACCAGCGCCCACTCCACCTCGCCACGGTCGCTCACGAACGACACCATGTCAGGCTGGCCCAGCGCGAGCAGGTCCGCCGACGTGACGGGGAATGTGAATGACGTCTCGTTGGTCGACGCCTTGGTCGAGAACTTGCCGTTGATGTCGCGCGTGCCGGCGCCCGCGCGAACCTTGAACGTCGCGCTGCCCGTGCGCCCGGCCTGCTTCCCGAGATGCATGGTGATCGCGCCATTGGCGGCGTTGCACTCGGCATAGACGCCAGCATTCTTGTCCGTATCCCTGATGCCGGTCACCACGAGCGCAAGCGCCGGGTCCTCGGGGATCAGCTTCTCCTCCGCCCACCACGATGTGCTGGCCGCCATGTTGGAGATCGTCGCCGTGCCTGCCGCAGCAGCCGGAGCCGACGTCACCGATGGCGCAGCGTCGGGTGTAACGGTCCCGCCGCCGGCAGGCGCAGGATTGCTCGCGCAGGCGACAGCCAGCAGTCCTGCGGCCGAGATGAGGGCGATACGGCTGAACATCGGATTCTCCCAATTGCGTGGAGCAGGGCGTACACGCCCCGCCTGCATCACTCCAGTCAGATCAGATCGTGATGACGACTTTGCCTTTTGCGCGGCGCTCCGACAGCTCCTTTATGGCGTCCGCCGCCCGCTCAAGCGGATAGCGGTTGGAGACGTGGGGGCGGATCTTTCCCTCACGATAAAGCCTGAAAAGATCAGCAAGATTTTCCGCATGCGCCTTCGGCTCGCGCGCGACGAATGCGCCCCAGAACACGCCGACGATCTGGCAGGATTTCAGAAGTGTAAGGTTCAGCGGCAGTTTCGGAATGCCCGCCGGGAAGCCGATCACCAGGAACCGCCCGTCCCAGTTCAGCGCCCGCACGGCCGGCTCGGCATAATCGCCGCCGACGCCGTCATAGATCACATCAACGCCCCCGCCGCTGATGTCTTTAATCTGGTCGGAGAATGCCTTCTGCTGCTCGCGGCTCAGCGGGTTCTCCGGATAGACGAAGCCCTTGTGCGCGCCCTTGGAAATACAGAAGTCGACTTTGTCCTGGCTCGATGCCGCCGCGATCACTTCCGCGCCCATCGCCACGCCCAGCTCGACAGCCGCAAGGCCAACGCCGCCAGCCGCGCCGAGCACCAGCAGCTTCTCGCCCGGCTTGATGTGGCCACGGTCCTTCAGGGCATAGTGCGAAGTGCCGTAAGTCATCAAAAGCGCCGCCGCCTCGTCGAACGGCATGTAGTCCGGCAGCGCGTTCATGCGGTTGGCTGGCACGAGAATCTCTTCCGCCATGCCGCCCGCGCCGGTCGAGCCGAACACCTTGTCGCCAACCTTGAACGCGGTCACGCCCTCGCCAACCGACTTAACGACACCCGAAATCTCGCCGCCCGGCGAGAAGGGGCGCTGGGGTTTGTACTGATACATGTCCTGGATGATCAGGAAGTCGGGAAAGTTCACCCCCACCGCCTTCACGGAAACAACCATTTCGCCCTTGCCGGGCGTCGGCGAGGGCACATCCTCCAGCACCAGCGTGTCAGGCAGGCCCGGGGCCTTGGAAAGGATGGCGCGCATCGTCGGTTTCTCCGCAGTCGTGTCCGGTGGCTGGATTAGCGGACCCGCCCAGCCCTGTCATCCCGCTTGCCGTCAGGCCTGCACTCTGAAAGCTTCAATCCATGCCGCTCTCCAGAAGCGGCCAGAGGGAGAGCGCCCATGTTCCTGTCCATGACCCGCCGCCTGTTCGCGAGCGCGCTGGCGAGCGTTGCGCTCGCATCCTGCGCCACCGCTCCGGCGACAACCCCCAGCCCTATTGCCGGCGTCTCGTTCCGCATGGTCGAGACCAACGGCATCAAACTACGCGTCGCCGAGATGGGCCCAATGGACAACAAGGATGCGCCTCTGGTGGTGCTCGTTCATGGCTGGCCAGAGAGCTGGTATTCCTGGCGCCATCAGATCCCCGCCATCGCCGCTGCAGGCTACAAGGTCATCGCGCCCGATATGCGCGGCTATGGGAAGTCGGACAAGCCGGCCACCGTCACCGACTACGACATCCATCACACCACTGGCGACATTGTCGGGCTCATCGACGCCTATGGCGCCGAGAAGGCCATCGTCATCGGCCATGACTGGGGGGCGATCGTCACCTGGAACACCGCGCTGCTGCATCCGGACCGCGTCTCGGCGATGATCGCGATGAGCGTGCCCAATGGCGGACGCGGCCCCGCTGCGCCCACTGTCGGCATGAAGGCGGCCAATGCAGGCGGCGAGAATTTCTACTACATACTCTACCATCAGGAGCCCGGCGCCGCCGAAGCCGAATACGACAGCGATCCACGCGGCCTTCTCTCGCGCCTTTATGCCTCCAACGACACGCCGCGCGATCCGCCGACGGTCACCGACCCAAAACGCTCCGCCGGCGGATGGATCCCGCGCCTCGGCAAGCCGCGCGCGCTTCCCGCCTGGCTGAAGCAGGAAGACCTCGACTACATCACCGACGAATTCAAAGAGGCGGGCTTCCGCGGCGGCGTGAACTACTACCGCAACATGGACCGCAACTGGGAAACGACCCCCCAGCTCGACGGCGCGAAGATCAAGGTTCCCGTCGCCTTCCTCGCCGGCGTCGACGACATCGTCATCCGCGGCGCCAAGGAGCCAGCCCTCCGCGCCCAGATGACCCGCGTCGCCGACGACCTCCGCGCGGTGACGCTGGTCCCCGGCGCAGGCCACTGGATCCAGCAGGAGAAGCCAGCGGAGACGAATGCGTTCGTGCTCGAGTTTCTGAAGGGGCTGAAGCAGTAGCCGCGCGCGTATGACAGATGAGTTTTCGGGATAGAGTCTTCGCCCCGCTGTGTGCAAGCTGCATGTTGGCGACGGGGTATGTTGCGGCGTCGGTGCTGAATCTGGCAACAGCGGGTAAC
>CAIKXW010000226.1 GCA_903831485.1 uncultured Alphaproteobacteria bacterium
AGACAAACGCCGCCCTCAACCGGGGCGGCGTTTTTCGTTTACTCTCCCCCACCCATCCCGAGCGATCGCGCGAGATAGATGTAGTGGCGCGCCCAACGATCGGCGTTCATCACAGGGTCCGAGTCGTTCGAGTGCCCACCCTGCGTGTTCTCGTAGTAGAGCGCCGGATACCCCATCGCCTGCAGCCGCGCCGCAAACTTGCGCGCATGCCCCGGATGGACCCGGTCGTCGCGCGTGTTGGTCGTGATGTAGACCTCGGGATACTTCTGGTCGGGCTTGAGGTTCTGGTAGGCGGAATACGCCGCAATGAACCGGGCCTCATCCGCGACCCGAGGATCGCCATACTCACCCATCCACGACGCGCCCGGCGGCAACAGGTGATAGCGCATCATGTCCACCAGCGGGCTCTCGATCACCGCCCCGCCGATCAGCTCCGGATGCTGCGTCATCGTCACCGACGTCAGCACGCCGCCATTCGACCGCCCATAGATCCCAAGGTTCGTCGCAGACGTAATCCTGCGCGCCGCAAGGTCCGCGGCCACGGCCGCAAAGTCATCGAACGACCTCTGGCGATTGCCCTTCAGCGCCGCCTGGTGCCACGCCGGCCCGAACTCGCCGCCGCCACGGATGTTGGCGATGACATAGGCGCCGCCACGCTCCAGCCAGATCTTGCCCAGCTCCGGCTTGTAGGCCGGCGGATAGCTCACCTGGAATCCGCCATAGCCGAACATGACCGTCGGCGTCTTGCCGGTAAGCTCACCCTTCGGCCGCACGACGAAATACGGAACCTTGGTCCCGTCGCGCGATGTCGCCTCGAACTGCTCGACGACATGCCCAGAGGCATCGAACCGCTTCGGCGCCTCCTTCACCTTCTCCGAGGTCAGCGCAGCGATATCCGCCATCCCCAGCGTGGATGGCGTGAGAAAACCCTCGTAGGTGAAGAATACCTGCTCGGCCTCGCGCGCCGACGAACCGAGATGGATCGCGACATTCTCCGGCGTCTTCAGCGGGTTCTGCTGCCAGCCGCCGAACTCGCCCTTGTCGGTAAACACGATCGCCTGCCCGCGCACATTGTCGTAGACCGTCGCGATCACACGATCATCGAACACCCTCACCTCTTCCACCGACTGCCGCGCCGTCGGCGCGATCACCGACAGGTCGCCATTGGTCAGCACCAGTCCCACGCCCGGCGGCGGCGGCCGCAGCATGCGCAAGCCTACAGCCATCAGCGTACCCTGCGCGAACTGCTGGTCGTTGATCGACCAGTTCTCTTCTGTCGTGAACACCAGACGCGGCGGCGCCCCGCCGGTCTTGCCAAGCATTCCGCGAATGCTCGCCCGCTCCGGCAGGTTGAGCTTCACCGGCCTGCCGCCCGTGATGTCCCACACCTCGGCGCGATACGTATCCAGCGGCCGCGATACCAGCGCCGCGAGCACGGCCCCCGCGCTGTCGCGCATCACCATCGGATCGACGCCATAGCCGCCATCCCTGGCCGAGCCACGATAGACTTCCGTAGCCTCCGACAGATTCTGCCCACGCTTCAACGACTTCACGATGAACGGATAGCCGCTCTCGGTCAGCGAGCCCGCGCCGAAATCCGTCGCAACCAGCAGGGTGTCCGCATCGAGCCACGCAATCCGGTGCTTGCCCTCGGGAATGTCGAATCCCTTGGCGACGAACGCCTTCTTCTTCGTGTCGAACTCCCGCACGCGCACCGCATCCTTGCCGCCGTCCGACAGGTTCACCAGGCAGACCATCTCATCAGGCGCGAGGCATTCCGTTCCCTTGTAGATCCAGTTGGCGCCCTCGCGCTTCGCCAGCGCGTCAATGTCGAGCACCGTGGTCCATTTCGGCTTGTCGGACGTGTAGCTGTCGAGCGTCGTCGCGCGCCACAGGCCGCGCACGTTCTTCCCATCCTGCCAGAAATTGTCGATGCCCTCGCCACGGAAGCTCGGCGCCGGAATCCGATCCTGCGCCGTCAGGATGGAAAGCGCTTCCACCCGGAAAGCATCGTAACGCGGATCAGCCTTGAACACGGCCTCCGTCTTCTTGTTCTGGTCATTGACCCACCGCGTCGCACGCGTGCCGCTGACTTCCTCAAGCCAGAGAAAGTCATCCACCGCAGCAACCGCGGCCGGCGTCAATCTATCCGCCGGAATTGCGGCAACCACCGGCGCCGCTGGCGCCGAGGGTTGGGCTGCCGTCAGCGCATCGTTCGCCGACGGCTCGGGCGGGCTGGCACAAGCGGCAGCGGCAAGCAGGGCGACAAAGGTCCAGCGCTTGAGACGTCGAGCCACAGCTTTCTCCCAAATCAGGAACGACAGCGTTTCCGCCAGTCGATGAACGCTCTTTCTAACCACCAAACACATGCACGGCGAGTCGGCGCCTGGCTGCATCCCGCCACAATCGCCGCAGCGCAGCCGCAGTCGCCGCGACAACGTCACCGCTCAAGCAAACAGCCGACGCGCTCACATTGTGGTGTGTCTCCATTCGAAGGGGCTGGGACCCCCGATGGAACAGATGAGCACCCTCACAAAAAATGGACTTCGCACGCGCCCCGCTCTTGCAGCCGCGCTGCTCGCCGCTACGTGCCTTTCGCCAGCTGCATGGGCGCAGGATGGAACCGTCGGCAAGGGTGAGGTCTCGTCCGGCTCGCTCCTGCTGCAATCCTCCACGCCCGGCCGTTATGTCGAAGCGCCGCTGGTCGCCGCCGACGTGAAGATGCACATCGCCGGCCCGGTGATCCGCACAACGCTGACCCAGCGCTTCACCAACCCCTCGGATAAGTGGGTCGAAGGCGTCTACGCCTTCCCCCTCCCCGAGGACGCCGCCGTAGACACGCTGAAGATCGTCATCGGCGACCGCTTCATCGAAGGCGACATCAAGGAGCGCCAGGAAGCCGGCATCATCTACGAGCAGGCCGCCGCCAACGGACAGCGCGCCGGCCTCGTCGAAGAAGAGCGCCCGAACCTCTTCACCACCTCGCTCGCCAATATCGGCCCGGGCGAGACGGTGGCGATCCAGATCGAATACCAGGACAAGGCCCGCCTCGATAACGGCGTCTGGTCAACGCGCGTGCCCCTGGTCATCGCCCCGCGCTACAGCCCCAGGCCGACCTTCAGCCTCACCGCCGACCGCACCAACCGCACAATCGCGGTCAACGACCCCGTGCCCGATCGCGACCGCATCGCCCCACCCGTCCTCCACCCTGCGCATGAACCCGCCGGCGCCGAGGGCCTGCGCCTTCCCGTCAATTTCGACATCTCGCTCGAAGCCGGCGTGCCCATCGCCGACATCTCCTCGCAATCGCACGGTCTCGTCGTGACGAAAGCCGATGCGGACAGCGCCACCATCCACCTGAAGGACGGCGAAGTCCCCGCCGACCGCGACTTCATCCTCAGCTGGAAGCCGGAGCCCGCAAAAGCCCCCACCGCCAGCCTCTTCCGCGAGACACGCAATGGCGAGGACTACCTCCTCGCCGTCGTGAACCCGCCCGCCATAAAGGTTCAGGGCCAGCGTCGCGACCGCGAGACGATCTTCGTGATCGACAACTCCGGCTCGATGTCCGGCGAGTCGATGGACCAGGCGAAGCAGGGCCTCCTGCTCGCCCTCGACCGCCTCGCCCCCACGGACGAGTTCAACGTCATCCGCTTCGACGACACGATGGACATCCTGTTCACAACAGCCGTGGCCGCGAACGAACAGAACCTCGCCCGCGCCAAGCGCTTCGTGTCGAACCTCGAAGCCAATGGCGGCACCGAAATGCTGCCGGCCCTGCGCGCAGCGCTGGTCGACAATGACAAGTCCAACACCGAGGAAGTCCGCCAGGTGGTCTTCATCACTGACGGCTCCATCGGCAACGAGGACGAACTCTTCTCCGCCATCACCGGCGGGCTCGGCCGCTCGCGCCTCTTCACCGTCGGCATCGGCTCTGCGCCCAACGCCTACTTCATGACCCGCGCCGCCCGCCAGGGCCGCGGCGCCTTCACCTACATGGACGACGTCACCAAGGTCACCGAGCAATCCGCGAAACTCTTCGCCGCGCTCGAAAATCCGGTGATGACCGACCTCGCGGTGAAACTCCCCACCGGCGCCGCCGACGCCTATCCCTCGCCGCTGCCCGATCTCTACTCCGGCGAGCCCGTCACGCTCGTCCTGCGCGCCGCCGACCTCAAGGGCGACCTCACCCTCTCGGGCCGTCTCAACGGCAGCACCTGGTCGCAGACCTTCTCCATCGCTGACGCCGCCAGCACGAAAGGCGTCGCCCAGCTCTGGGGTCGCGCAAAGATCGCCGGCTTCGAGGAAAGCCGCTACTCGGGCATGAGCCTCGAAGACGTCGACAAGGGCGTACTGAGAACCGCGCTCGACTTCCACCTCGTCTCGCGCCTCACCAGCCTCGTCGCTGTCGACAAGACGCCCGCGCGTCCCGCCGGCGAAACGCCCGACACGCGCCAGATCGCCAGCATGCTCCCGAAAGGCTGGGACTTCGGCGCTGTCTTCGGCGTGGCTGCCGAAGCCCGCGCCCTGCGCTTCGATCGCCTGCCCGACAACGTGATGCAGAAGATCAACGCGCGCGCGACGCAGGAAAAGCCTGCCCCGGAACAGGACCTCGCCCTGCCCGGCACGGCGAGCATGTGGGAACTCAGCCTCGCCTTTGGCCTAAGTCTCATCGCTTTCGGCGCCGCCCTCCTGCGCCGCAGACGTGTCCTCATCAGCCCTCGGGGACTGGCCGCCGCCAGTGTCGGGCCGATGCGCACACCGTCAGCGGACAGGAACAAGCGCTAGCCGGCGGCCCGCCCTCCCGCAGCAGCCGCGGGAGGGCGGGTTCGGATCTGGAGAAGACATGAAACCGAGAAGCATCTCCACCCGCTCACTCTCCGCACTCGCACTCCTTGTTGCGGGCGCGCTCATCGCTGCGCAGGCGCTCTACATCCCGGCCAAGGCGCAGGTCGCCCAGGTCCTCATGTCCAGCGCCTGGGAGCGTCAGCTCTCCACCGGCGATCCCGCGCGCCCCTGGCCGTGGGCGGATTTCACGCCCACGGCCAGACTTTCCTTCCCGGCGCAGCACCAGACGGTCCTCGCGCTCACCGACGCCGCCGGCGAAAGCCTCGCCTTCGGCCCCACGCTGATGGCCGCCTCGGCCGAACCGGGCGCCCGCGGCGTCGCTGTCTTCGCCGCTCACCGCGACACGCACTTCGCCTTCCTGAAATCCGTGAAGCCCGGCGATCCGGTCACAGTCGAAACTGCAAACGGCGCGCGCACCTTCACCGTCACGCATGCAGAAGTCGTCCGCTGGGATGCATCCGGCATCGTTCCGAACGACAACGGCTCGCCGCGCATGGCGCTGGTCACCTGCTGGCCACTCGACGCCAAGTCGCCCGGCCCGATGCGCTATGTCGTGTGGGCGGAGTTGTCGGACGTGCGGGCCTGACGCCACTTGGCGTCGCAGGCCGCGAAGCCCCTACTGCACTCCGGGCCCCGGCACGATCTTGAGCCGCCAGGCCGTCTCCGGCTTGAACCACTTCTTCGCCGCCGCCATCACGTCCGCCGGCGTGATGCTGGCATAGTCGCTCAGCTCCGTGCGGATGTACTGCATGCCGCCCGGATCATCGTGCGCATTCGACAGCAGCTCCATCCAGTAGCCGACATTGGTCACGGTGTTGCGCCGCGCCTGCTCCAGTTTCGGCTGCACGATGCGGTCGATCTCCGACTGCGGCTGCGGCTTGGTCGCAAGGTCGAGCGCGAGCTGCTGGATCTGGTCCTGCACGCTATCGATCGTCTCCGGCGGCACTTCGATCGCCACGGCGATGTAGCCATAGTCCGGCAGGAAGGTCGAAATATCGACGATCTCCATCGGCGAATACGTCGCTCCGCCTTCCGAACGGAACAGGCGTGTTGCGTTGTCGCGCAGCATCTGTCCCAGCACGTTGGCGATACGCTCCTCGCGGATGTTCTTGAACACGCCCTGATAGGTCGGCCAGCCGATGAAGGCATAGCCCTGGTCGGGCCGGCCCTCGTGCGGCAGCGTCGTCACGCCCGGCGGATGGAAGTCGACATCACGCCAGTTCGCCGGCTCCTTGAACTCCGGCCGCTTCGGCAGGGCGCCAAGTGTCCGCGCGACTTCGCTGATCACCTGCTCGACGCTGACATCGCCGATCACGATCACTTCAAGCGGCGAGTTGTCGACGATCGGCTTGATGTACTTGACCGAGTCCCCCGGCTTCCACGTATCGCGCATCGCCTTGTTGTTGATGGTCCAGCGCAGGTCGCCATTGTGCAGCAGCCGGTCCAGTTCCCGCTCCAGCACGCCCGACGGCGTCATCAGAAGCGAGGCATCGGCCTGGTCGGCCCCCTGCATCCACGACGCCCAGTCATCCGCCCGATAAGCCGGGTCGGATACCATCGCAGCCATGATCTCCATCTGCAGGCCAAGGTCCTCGCGCGTGGCGACGTTGATGTTGTCGAGCGCATAGGCATCGTCCAGCGTCCGCGCCACGGCGACAGCGCGCTTGCCCGCAAGCGTGCGCGCCTGCTCCGTCGGCGTCAGCTTGCCCAGCCCCCCCGACGACCACAGCGACAGTCCCATGTCGGATGCATCGATCACATTAATCGGCATCTGCAGCCGCCCGCGGCCAAGCCGCACGCGAACGCTGATAAGGTCCTTGTTGGACGGCAAGGGCTTCACCGTCAGCTTCACGCCATTCTCGAAGCGCACCAGCGTGACGCCAAGATCCTGCACGACCTTGCGATCCGCCACCGTCCCCGGCTTGCCGAAATTCGTGTACGGCCACGGCTTGATCGCATCCGGCGTATAGGCCTTCACCGGCGCCGCCATCGCGCGCTTCAACGCATCGCGCAGGCCCTGTTCGCCGCCCGCAGGCGCAGCGCTGCCGCTGTAGATCAGCGTCGGCGTGTCCTTGAACCGCGCCTTCAACGCCGCATTCACTTCCGCGAGCGTGATCGTCGGCGCCTGCTCCAGCATCAGCGCGTAGGATTGCTGCAGCGACGTGAACGGAATGTCCGAAGAGACATAGTCCGCCGCCGTTTCCACCTGCGCCACCGACGTTCCTGTCCGCCCCCGCTCCGCCTCGCGCCGCGAGGCGTCGAGGAACAGCGCGCGCTGGCGGTCCAGCTCGTCCTGCGTGATCCCGTACTCCACCGCCTGGCGGTGCGCCGTCACCATCAGTTCGATGGTCTTCGGCACGTCGATCACGCCGCCCGAATAGGCAATCTGCCCGCGCCACACGCCATGGATGGCGCTGGCCGACGGACTGCCCAGCGATCGCGCCGGCTTGCCCGCCGCATCGTTGAGGCTCAGCATGCGCTGACCGACGACACGCGAAGCGAGAACTTCCACCAGCATCCGCCGGCGTTCAGCCTTGGTATGCATCCTCTCCGAATACGGCTCGAACCAGCGCAGCATGACAGACGTGTCCGGCGCGCCCGGCGTGATCAGCATCGCAACATCCGGCGTCACCGGCTTCGTCGTCACGGGCGCGGGGTCCTTGCCCGGCGTCCCGCGGCCTTTCCAGTCGCCAAAGGTCTGGCTGATCATCGGGATGATCGACGGATTGACGTCGCCCACGATCAGCAGCGTCGCACGCTCGGGCCGGTAGAACGCATCATAAAAACCGCGAATGGTCTGCGGCGTCACCGTCTCGATCACTTTGCGCAAGCCGATCGGCGGGCGGCCATAGGGATGCTCGCCCACCTGCATCTTCAGCATGGCCGTCGCCGCAGCCAGTCCCGGGCCCGCACGCGCGCGCTCCTCGGCCAGCACGACGCCACGCTCGGCGTCCACCTTGTCCGGCGCGATTATCATCTCGCTGACCAGCTGGCGCAGCACATCCAGACCAAGCGTCAGAGATTCAGTGTTGTTGCGCGGCAGGTCGATGATGAATGTCGTGGTGTCCGGCCCGGTCGAGGCGTTCACATCCGCCGCCATCTGCAGGCCGATGCCTTCCAGGGCGCGCTGCACTTCACCGTCCGGATATTTCGTCGTGCCGCGGAAAGCGAGGTGCTCCAGGAAGTGCGCCACACCCTCCTCACCCGGACGCTCCTGCATCGAGCCCGCATCGATCAGCATCCGCAGCGCCACCTGGCGGGGCGGCGTCTGGTTGGGCAGGATCATGTAGCGCATGCCGTTCGGCAGCTCGCCGAGCACATAGTCCGTGTCGTGCGGCAGGTCGCTCAACTCGCGCGGCCATCCGGGGCCCGCGGGCGCGGCCTGCGTCACGTTCACGGTCTGGGCAAACGCCCCAGCGCCCATCGCGCCGATGCTGACCAGTCCAGCCGCAAGGCACACGGCGACACGCTTGAGACGTTTCATCATTCCTCCGGAGAGTCGGCGACCCGTCCCAGACAGTTAGACCTTGAGGCGATCCAGCCGCTTCACGCTCCTGAAAGCAAGTGATTAAGGCGGTTGTCAGGCCTCTCCCCGGACCAGCCGCGCAAACTTCTTCGGGGCTACGGCGCAATAGCTCTGCGTCATCCACGCTTTAAGTGTGGGCATTTCCGCGGTGATGTCGTCATCCGGACCAAAGCGGGCAATCACCCAATCGTGTTGCTTGAACCAGCCCTTGCTCTCCCGCACGAAGTACAAGACCCGAACCATCTCCGCCGACACCGGCAGCTTCATGATCATGGTCAGCGCGCCCTCGGGCTCCTTGCGGTCGCCGAACACGAAAAACATCTTCTTGCGGAAATACAGCGCCCGCGTCGGCGGCCATCCCGGACCTGCCGACGTTTCGGGCATCGTCAGCCCAAACGCAGTCAGCTCTCTCTCGACTTGCTGGTGGGGCGTAAGGCGCGGCATTGGGAAAACTGAACATATTCCCGACCCTGACACCACGGCGCCCGATTGCAGCGCGGCCCGCGCGGGCTTACGAGTGCGTCAATCAACGACGGGGAGTTGGACCATGTTCAAGAAACTGATGCTGCCGCTTGTCATGCTGGCCGCCGCCAGCTGCGCCAATCCGCCGGCAGCCGACGCGCCAAAACCGCTCCAGATCACCGAAGCCAGCTTCAGCTGCATCCGCGATCTCAAGCCCGTGCGCGGCTTCTATGTCGGCAACCTGCTCGGCGACATGGACGCGACACTCGCGGCAGCC
>CAIKXW010000227.1 GCA_903831485.1 uncultured Alphaproteobacteria bacterium
AGTAGGACCGGGCGCCGAGATAGGCGGCGATCGGGGATGCGAACAGCTTGTCCATGGCGGCGGCGATCGGGTGCGGCTGGCCGGTGGTCGAGCGCCAGCCTTCAGCGCGGGCGAGATAGACGAGCATGGCGGCCCAGATCGCGAGCCAGAGCGCGTCGCGATAGATGACCCCGAGCGCCAGCAGGAGCGGGATCACTTCGGGGCCAATCGCCATCGTCCGAATGCGGTCGAAGTTGAGGCGGCTGGCGATGCCGATGAGGAAGACGAAGGCTGCAGCAGGCAGGAAGGAGGGGGCGATGTAGTCCCCGAAAATGTCGAAATGCCACGCGAGGCCCATCAAGCCGACGGCTGCAACAGTCGCCATGCGGAAGCGCGGGTTGGCGACGAGCCAGACGAAGGCCGGGGCGACGAGATAGAACTGCCATTCCAGCGACAGGCTCCAGGCCGGGCCGAGAATGGCGGTGGATGTATTGGGCCAGAGGCTGTCGGGCATGACGCCCTGCATCAGTGTGAGATGGAGGACGGCCTGTTGCAGCGGCCGGCCGGCGAGGGTGTCGACATGCCCGTGCAGCACATCGTCGTAATAGAACAGCGGATCCGCCTTCCATGGCGCATGATCCTCCGCCCAGACGCCAAACGGCAGGGCGAAGAAGGCGATCATCAGGATGACGAGATAGACCGGGAAGATCCGGAAGACGCGCCGCACGAGGTATTGCGGATAGGGCTCGGCCCTGCCCGTTACGAGGCCAGCGATGACGAAGCCCGAGATGGCGACGAAGACCATGACGGCAGAATCGCCGATCGCCGGGAACCAGGTCATGGGGCCATCGGCGCGCGCAAGGCCGGTGAACTGGACGACGTGCCAGGCGACGACGGCCCAGGCTAGCCAGGCTCGCAGGCCTTCGATGGCAGTGAACCTTGGCATCCCCGCTCCAACAGTCCCCCGCATGCAGGTGCTGCAAGATGGGGGCCGCGGGGGGTAACTTACTTGCGGCGGCCGCTGGTCACCGCCTGGGGCGCGAGGCCTTCAAGCAGAGGCGCATCTGACTTTGGCGTGGCGTCGGCCAGTGCGGCCTGGATAGGCCGGGCCGTGACGGTGACTTCCGTCGGCGCCTCGATGGAGCGGTCCTCGGTCGGGATCTGGAGTTCCTCGAACCTGCGTAGCTGGGGCACGACTTTGCGGTCGTAGGAGCCGACCATGTCGTTGTAGCTGCCGATGGCCTTGTCGAGCCCCTGCCCGACCTTGCCCATGTGCTCGGTCATCTTGGCGAGGCGCTGGTAGAGTTCGCGGCCAAGCTCGACGGCCTGCTGGGCGTTGAGCGCTGCCTGCTCCTGCCGCCAGCCATAGGCGACAGCCTTCGCCAGCGCGATCAGGGTCGAGGGCGTGACGATGATGACAGAGTTCTTGGCGGCAAAATCGAAAATCTCGCGGTCATGCTCCAGCACGGCGGCGTAGAAATTCTCGCCGGGCATGAACATGGCGACGAAGTCGACGCGGTCCGAGAAGCCCTTCCAGTAGTCTTTGCGCGCAAGGCTCGTGACGTGGGCGCGGACCTTGGCGGCGTGGCTGGCGAGGAATTGCTGTTTCTTTGCGGGATCGCTTTCGCTGGAGGCGGCAAGGTAGTCGTCGAGCGAGACCTTGGAATCGATCACGAGCTCGCGCCCGCCGGGCATGCGGATAATGACGTCGGGCCGGATCTTGCCCTTGTCCGTGTCGGAGGAGGTCTGTTCGGTGAAGTCGGCGTAGGGCGAGAGGCCCGACATCTCGAGCACGTTGCGGAGCGTCTCCTCGCCCCAGCGGCCGCCATGTCGCGTGGTGGAGAGGGCGCTGGCGAGCTTGCCGGCGGCGCTTTCGGTCTTGCGCACGCTTTCGCTGACGCCGCGGATCTGCTCCTCCAGCTTGGCGCGGTCTTCCGCGCTCATCTTCTGGATCTCGTCGACCTTCTTCTGGAACTGGCCGAAGCTTTCGTGGATCGGCTTCAGCATCTTGCCGAGTTCGCCCTCGGCGCCTTCCTTGTGCTTCTTCAGCGTCTCGTCGGCGATCTGCACGAACTGTTGCTGCGACTTGAGCAGGGCGGCGTCGGCGAGGGCCTTGAAGCGCTCTTCGCTTTCCTTCTGCATCTTCGCGAGGTTCTCGCGCTCGCGCGCCATGGAGGCGTCGCGCTCGGTCATCTTGGCGGCGTCGGCGGCTTGTGCGCGTTCGGCCGTCTCGGCGCGGCGGCGCAGGTCATCGCGTTCGGATTTCAGGTCCGCGATCTCGCGCTGGCGCTCGGACAGTTCAGCGGAGAGATGCGCGGTCTCGGGCGGCTTGCGCTGCGAGAACACGAAGGCGGCGGCGGCGGCGGCAAGCGCGATCAGCCCCAGAACGATGTGCAGGATGTCCAATGTCATCGCGGGAGTTTAGGTTCCTTGTTTGTTCCAGGCAAGCGGCGGGCGAACAAGGTCGCGCGATTCTTCCTGTCGGGCGAAATGCGTTTGCGGACTAGTCCCGCGCGCCGCGCTTGGGCCGCCAGCCTTCAGGCATGAAGGGGTAGTTGGCGACGCCTTCGAAGGCGGCGTCCGGCACATCGGCGCCGAACACGTCCAGCGGGTCGCGGATGCGGCGAGTCGCGAGCTTCGCGTTGCGGGCTGCGGCCTTGATCTGGTCGCGCATCAGCCACATGCCGATGCCCACACCCACGCCGACAGCCGCCACTGTCAGCAGCACAGGCACATGTTCGCGTTTCACCATGGGACGCCCCACCCGTTCTTTCTATCGCCGCGAAGCCATCGCAGCTGCAATCGTGCCATCGTCCAGATGGTCCAGTTCGCCTCCGACGGGCACGCCATGCGCCAGCCGTGTCACCTTCACCGGAAGATGTGCGAGCCTGTCAGTGATGTAGTGAGCGGTGGTCTGCCCGTCCACAGTCGCATTCAGCGCCAGGATTACTTCGCGCACATCCGGGTGGCCTGCCCGCTCCACAAGGCCTGAGATGTTGAGGTCTTCCGGACGTATACCGTCGAGCGCCGATAGGGTTCCACCGACCACGTGATAGCGGCCCCGGAAGACGCCGGAGCGTTCCATCGCCCACAGGTCGCCCACCTCCTCCACCGCGCAGATGATCGATCCCTCCCGTCCCGGGGCGACACACACCGCGCAGGGGTTCACGGTGTCGAAATTTCCGCACTGGCGGCACACCTCGACCTTGGCGGCGGCGTCGGCGAGGGCGGCGGCGAGCGGGTTGAGCAGCTGGTCGCGCTTCTTCATCAGGTGCAGGGCGGCGCGCCGGGCAGAGCGCGGACCGAGCCCCGGCAGCTTGGCCAGCAAGTCGATCAGGCGGATGATTTCCGGACCGGCCGAGCGGTTGATCATGGGGACAGGCCTGCTGCTGCGATCCCCTGCACATAAGCGCGTCGAGGGCCGGTGGAAACGCCCGGCGGCGCGCTATTTCGCCTTTTCAGCCTGGCGCGCCTCGGCCGACAGCTCCTCGAAATCCTGGCGCAGGATATAGGCGCGGACGAAATCGACGGCGACGACGCGCTCGATATAGCTGGCGAACATCCAGTCGATGTCTCGGCGGGCGACGAGGCCGCGCCGCGTGAGGCCGGAGACGAATTCGAGGAAGTTCAGGAGGTCGATCAATTCACTCTCGAGCGGCTTGGGCATGCCGGGGGTCGCGAGTTCGGCCTGTAGCGTGGCGAACTCGGGCGCCTCCGGATTGGCCAGCACGAATCGGATGCGGCGGTAGCGGTCGGACTCGAAGAAGCTCGTGTAGAGCTCGCGCACCTGTTCCGTCTGGCGCATGCGCTCGGAGCGGAGATAGCGGAACAGGCCGAATATGCCCGCAAGCAGCGCCGCGAGGAAGGTGAAGGCCGACGCCCAGTTGCGCGCCAGTTCCGACCAGTAAAGGGAAGCGTCGCCGCTGCCCGCAAAACTCGACCCGAATTCCACGCGAACACTCCCCTGTTCCGTCCCTGATCCCGACTGTCTAGCGGCTCGCGGCGCGCCCGTCAGCAGGCTCAGCTGGTCTTCAGCTTCCTGCAGAGTTCGCCCGCAGGCGTCGTCGCGCGCCATTCCCATTCGAGATGCTGCTGGTCGGCGACGCGCTGGCCATTGCGTGTCGCCGGCACGAAGTCCTGCGCGGCGAGGCAGCGGAGGGTCGGTTCCAGGAAGCTTTCGTCCGTGCACTCGCCATCGCCATCGACCATGCGGCCCTGCGCGTCGATCTGCAGATCCATCTGGCAGCAGGCGGAGAGCTGTTTCGCGCGGGCGCCCCTGGGCCAGCGGCAGGCGTCGGGCCGGAAGCCGCCGGCGAACTGGGCTTCAGTTTTTGCCTTGGGCGCGGTGGGCTGCGCGAGGCCGGTCGCGGTGAGGCCAGCGAGGGCGGCGATACATGCGAGAGCGAGCCGGATGCGCATGTGGCACGATCACACGTCAGGGCGCGGTGAGAAAGACCCCCACCTGTCCGCGCTGTTTCAGGGGGCGCACAGGTGGAGGCCTGGCTCAATGTTCACAGGTCTCGATTGCGCACGCGCGCAATTCGCGCTGTGTCTCCCGGTATGGTGATCAGCCTTCTCTCGGTGCTCGATTATGCGGGCGTGGCGACGTTCGCAGCCTCTGGCGCGCTCATGGCGGCGCAGAAGCGGCAGGATGTGGTCACCTTCATCTTCTTCGCGGCGATCACGGGCGTGGGCGGCGGCACGTTGCGCGATCTCCTGATCGGCGCTCCGGTCTTCTGGGTTCAGGACGCTGGCTACGTGATCGTCTGCTCGGTCGTCGCGATCCTGGTGTACCTGACGCGGGGGCGCGGCGTGCATGGGCAGACGCTGCTGTGGCTCGATGCGATCGGGCTATGCGTCTATGCCTGCGTGGGCGCTGCGAAGGCGCTGGCGATGGGCGTCGATCCGGTGATCTGCGTGGTGATGGGGGCGCTGACGGCGACGTTCGGCGGCATCATCCGCGACGTGCTGGCGGGCGTCCCGTCGATCCTGCTGAGCCGCGAACTCTACATCACGCCGGCGATCGTCAGCGCGTCGGTTTTCGTGACGCTGCGTCTGATGGGCATGGACTGGACCTGGGCCAGCGGCGTCGCCGTTGCGCTGGGCTTTTTCGTGCGCGCGGGGGCGATCAGGTGGAAGTGGCACATGCCGGCGTTTCAGCCGCCGGCAGGCCGTGATCCGTCCTGACGCTCAATCGTCCCGGATCGTGCGTTCCTTGCGCTCGTGACGTTCCTGCGCCTCGAGGCAGAGGGTGGCGATCGGGCGGGCTTCGAGACGCTTGATGCCGATCGGCTCGCCGGTCTCTTCGCAATAGCCGTACTCGCCAAGCTCGATCCGGCGGATGGCCGCGTCGATCTTGGAGATCAGCTTGCGCTCGCGGTCGCGGGTGCGCAGTTCGAGGGCGCGATCGGCCTCCGAGGACGCACGGTCGACGAGGTCCGGAATCGGCGCCACGTTTTCCTGCATGCCGTTGATCGTCTCGCGGTTGCCCTGAAGGATTTCGTCCTTCCAGGCCTGCAGCTTTTCCTTGAAGTACTTGAGCTGCTTCTTGCCCATATAGGGTTCGTTCTCGGTCGGGCGGTAGGTCGCCGTCTTGGAACTCATGTCGCAAACTCCATGGCGAGCCTCCCCTGGCCGCCTTCGATGGGCGCGCTGTATATCCTGCCCGTCCGAGCCCGTAAACGCCCGACTACACGCGGCGGGCGATTGAAATCGTTACAATTTTCTGCAGTAGCTGGTTCCTGCGCCGGTCGGGGTGAGCATCCGCTCATTCGCCGGG
>CAIKXW010000228.1 GCA_903831485.1 uncultured Alphaproteobacteria bacterium
AGCGCGCGCCGCCCGGGCGGCGGCGGCAAGGCGGTCGATAGAATTTGCGTCAGGCATGAAAGCGGCCTCGAAAGGGCCGGGCAATCTGGAGAGGGACGGCGTGCAGGGCAAGCGGTCAATCGGAACGCTTGAAGGGGCAAAGGCCTTCATCCGCGCCAACACGCGGATCGCCGCCGTGCCCGGCGTGCCCATCCGCATGCACATTGCTGATGAGCTGACCCCGATCTGGGAAGCGACCGAGAAGGACCTTGCCGAAGCCAATGTCGCCCCGCCCTTCTGGGCGTTTCCGTGGGCGGGTGGTCAGGCGCTCGCGCGCTACGTTCTCGACAATCCGGAAATGGTTCGCGGCAAGCTGGTGCTCGACATCGCATGCGGCTCCGGCCTCGTCGGGATCGCTGCGGCTCTGGCGGGCGCAGCCGCGGTCGTCGCCAACGACATCGATCCGATGTGCGAAGCGGCCGTTGCACTGAACGCAGGACTGAACGGCGTGTCGATCAGCTATTCCGGCGGAGACCTGCTGCAAGGCCATCCGCCCGACTACGATGTTATCCTCGCAGCCGACGTGTTCTACGAGCAGACCCCCGCCCGCCTCTTCCGCACCATGCTCGAGCGCGCCCACGCCAATGGCTCAACCATACTGGCCGGAGACCCGGGCCGCACATACTTCCCGCGCGATGCCTTCCGGCAGGTTGCTGAATACGCGGTCGAGACAACAACCGAGATCGAGAACCACCCGGTCAAGACAGCGCGGGTGTGGACGCTCTAGGCGAGCACAAACCGTGTTCCGCACAACTCGACAAACGGCCCGGTCGGAACCTCGCCGATCCGCACACCGGCCTTGTCCGCATTGGCGAGGATCGCCTTGGCATCCCGGCACGCCAGCCGCACGGCAGAGAGTCCTTCGCCGCGGTCATCTTCAAGCTCCGAGAACCGCGCCCGGGCATTGTCGAGCTCGATCGTCCAGACGCCTGCGTCGCTTCGCTCGGCTGGCCGTTCCAGCAACTTGCTCCACAGCGCAGCCGTCGCCGCAGGATCATCGCATTGCATCCGAGCGCCGGTGATCGCCTTCACCAATTTCGAGCGGTCTTGCTGCTGCCAACGCGGGCCGGCCCAGTGATAACCGCCCATCAGGTCCTCGCCGCCGGAGTGGCGATCGACGGACAGCAGGCAACCGCCGGTGTCCTTGGGATGCAGGTGCAGCGCCTCCGACGTCGACACGTCATCGCCAGACTTGAGGTCCTGCACCAGCCGCACGCCCATCGCGACGAAATGTTCGCGCCGGCGCTCGAGGTCGTCGCAGTCGACGATGTACATGTATCCGCCATCGCCCTTGCGGCGCTCGAGATAGCGGCCGCCCGCCGTGCCGTCGGTCAGGGGCGACACGACTTCCAGAAATGTCCCGCTCATCGCGAATAGCGCGTTGTGCAGTCCATACTTGCCGACGCCGGGATCGCGATGGCAGATCTCCAGCCCGAGCACGTCGGCGATCTGCTTCTCGACGGTTGCAAGATCCTTGGCGACAAGCGCGATCTGGCGAAGCCTCAGATATCCCATGGCGCCCTCCCTGAGCGAATGCGGACATCCAACGGCCTTACCGGCTCAGTGTCCGCCCTTCGATCATATGCCTGAGATCGGCCGTTCGCGAAGCGATGAAATCGTTGAACGCACGCAAATGCGGCAGATTTCGCATCTCATTCCGCGTCATCAGCAGGAGCGCGTAGTCCGCTTCGTCGAACGAGAAACACAGCACGAAGCCCGGATCGAGTTCGCCCAGCACGCAAGGCAAGGGCCCACAGCCGAGCCCGCTCCTGATGGCGCTGGCGATGTTGAGGATGGAGGACGACGCCTGCCTGATCACGGCGCCCTTGGCCCGCGCCTGCTTCATGAAGGCCGGGTCAAATCGCGCCAGCTCCCCGGATCCCGCTATGATCAGGTGCGCCGCCAGCTCATCAGGACTTCTGGGGACGCCGTTTTCCTTGCCGCACGCCTTCGAGCAGTAGACGCCCTATTTGCCGGTGGCGAGCCTGCGCACCACCACGCCGTCACCCATCGGCCCCGCCGAGAGCGTGGCCGCACGCAACGCGATGTCGGCTTCTCCCCGGGAGAGCTCCATCTGGCGGTCGGTGATCACTGTCTCCACCTGCACGACCGGATAACGCTGGGTGAACTCACGCAGCCAGGGCGTCAGCAGGCAGTCGGCGAGAACATCATGCGCAGGCCCGCCACCAGGCAGCCTGCGCTTTTGTTTTCACATGAAGCTGTAAGGTTCCACATCGAGCGTCATGCGCACGGCGGATGGCAGTTTCACGCGCTCCTTCCACGCCGCAAGAAAAGCAGAGAGATCGACATTGCGGTCGGAGCGGACGAGGAAGCGGCGTCGGTGACGCCCGCGCAGAATTGTGATCGGCGCAGGCGCTGGGCCCCAGACATCGATGCC
>CAIKXW010000229.1 GCA_903831485.1 uncultured Alphaproteobacteria bacterium
CTCGATGCCCAGCACGAGGTCGCGCATCATGCCGTAGCGCAGAACCTGGACGCCGCCCGCATTGGTCGAGATCAGCCCGCCGATCATCGCCACACCCTGCGCGCCCAGCGACAGTGGAAACAGCCGGTCATGCTCCGCAGCAATGTCCTGCGCGCGCGTGAGAACAATGCCCGCCTCCAGCGTCATGGCGTCATTGAGCACATCCACCTCGCGCACCTTGTTCATGCGCTTCAGCGAGATCAGCACTTCCCCTTGAGGGACCGACCCGTTGACCATGCCCGAATTGCCGCCTTGCGGATTCACGGCGAGGCCGTATTCGGCGCACAGCGTCATCGCCGCCGAAACTTCCTCGGTCGAAGCCGGCTTCACCAGAACCGGCGTCGATCCCTGCCACCTTCCCCGCCAGTCCTGCAGGTGAGGCTCGATCTCGTGCGCATCCGTGGAAACGCCCTTCGGCCCAAGCGCGTCAGTGAGGCGCGCGATGAAGGTGGAAATGCGATCGCCCTGATCGTCAGCCATGACAGGCATCCTGAATGTCTTCCGGCAACGGCTTGCTTTTCGCAGGTCCGCCGCCAGGTAACAACCTTTGAGCCTGACCTATTGTTGCGGCGCAGGACGAAACAGCCACTGCTGCTCCAGCGCCTGCCCGCACTGCGCCGTGCGCAGCACGTCGCGGCCATTCTCGTCGCGCACTTCGATGCACTGTGCCCGCTGGTTCGCCAGCCGGTCACCATCGAGCATCATCCACGCCTGGTCCGGCAGGTCGTAGCATTCGCCGAGGCTGACGCCGCCGAACGCATATCCGCCGGAGATGCAGCTGCTCATCATGCGAAGCTGCCCCAGCGCCTTGCGATCAAAGCTCATCACCTGGCGATAGGCGTCGGTGCAGGGCAGCAGTCCGAGATTGGTGTCGTATCCCATGCACATACCTGGCCGGGCCTTCGACTCGAACGAGCCCTCGACGACATTCGTGAAGTCGACATGCCGCGCGACCCACGCATGGCCTATGCCGGTCTTCGGACACTCGCCGGCAAACACCACCCCGCCGGTCCGGCTCGCTGCGCCCAGCAGCGAGATACAGCGCCCGGCGCCGGACCGAAGCTCACGATCTTCGGTCATCATCCAGTGCTGCTCCGGCGCGCCCGTACACGCGACGGCGAACAGCGGCGGATAATACCCCTGCCCCTTCGGCTCGAGGCACGCATCGCCGTAACGGATGGGCCCGCCCGCCGCACCGGGCAGCACGAACTTCTCCCGCGCCGATCCATCGCAAGGCACGCTGATCGACTCGCCCGCCTGCCCCGACATCGAGATGCACATGCCTGGCAAGCGCTCGGGCTGCAGCGTCTGAGCCTGTGCTGACGATGCGGAGCCGGCCGCGAGGATCGCCAGCCCCAGAATCAGACCTGCAACGCGCATCAAAACCGCCCCTGTCGTCTGCCGCATTTGAACCTTCCACAATTGCACAAGACGCTGTGGCGCTTCCATGGCCAGTCTTGACGCAAGCGCGCCAGCGGCGTCCAACACTGGCAAAAATGCCAGGAGAAAACGCATGCCCTACGCCCCCTTCGACCTTACCGGGAAAGTCGCGCTCGTCACCGGCGGAAATCGGGGAATCGGCCTGGGCTTTGCTGAAGCTCTCACACAGGCCGGCGCGTCCGTCGCCATCTGGGGCTCGAGCGAGGCTAACAATGCCGACGCCGTGAAGAAACTAGGGGGCAAAACGAAGGCCTGGACGGTCAACGTCGCCGACGAAACACAAGTGGCCGCCGCGATGGTGGACGTCGTCAAACACTTCGGGCGCATCGACTCGGTGTTCGCCAACGCGGGAATCGGCGGTGGCGGCAAGTCGTTCGCCGAATTCCCGACCGACGTCTATCGCCGCGTCCTTTCGGTCAACCTCGACGGTGTATTCTTCACCCTGCGCGAGGCGGCCAAGCACATGGTGGAGCGCGCCAAGGCGGGTGATCCGGGCGGCTCGCTGGTCGGCCTCGCCTCGCTGGCCGCCATCGAAGGCGCCGCGCGCAACGAAGCCTACGCCGCCACCAAGGGCGCTGTCATCTCGATGATAAAGTCGATCGCCGTCGAACACGCGCGTTACGGCATACGCGCCAACTCCATCCTGCCCGGCTGGATCGCCACCGACATGACACAGGGCGCGCAGGACAACCCTGCCTTCGCCGAGAAAGTCATCCCGCGCGTCCCCATGCGCCGCTGGGGTGAGCCCAAGGATTTCGGCGGCGTCGCGGTCTACCTGACGTCGGACGCCTCGTCCTACCACTCGGGCGACTCATTCGTGATCGACGGCGCGTACTCGATTTTCTAGGGCGACACCCTCGACGCGTCTCACGCGAGGAACTGGAATGCGCGCTGGTCCGTTACTGGGCCACAGCATCATCGCATGCGTGCGCGCGGTCACCTGATCTCGCGCCGCTCGAAGCCACGAGGGTTCCCATGATCCGTTCCGTCCTGTTCGCCGGCGTCGCCTGCCTGTCGCTCGCTGCTTGCGGCGGAGGCGGCGTCACCATCGGCGGCGCAGCAGCCCCGAGCACCGAAGCCGAGAAAGCCGCGATGGCGACCGAGATCGCCACAATGATGACCGACCCCGCTATGATGGATCAGATGTTCGCGCCCGAGGCCATGGCCGGCGCAGTGCCCGACATGTCGGCGATGTGCGCTGCCGTCCCCGCCGACCAGCAAGCGGCCTGCACCCAGCGCATGGAAGGCAGCAGCGCTACGCTTCAGAGCGTCCAGACCGAAATGATGGATAAGGCCAAGGCGATGCAGCCGCAGCTGATGCAGGACATGGGCGCGATCATGGCCCGCACCTATACCGGCGACGAACTCGCAGCGATGCACGGCTTCTACAAATCGCCGGAAGGCCAGGCGATCCTGCAGAAACAACCGCAGGTCATGGCCGAATTCATGCCGGCCGTGATGGCGCGCATGCAGCCCCTTCAGCTGGAAATGGTTCAGAAACTGTCGCAGCGCATGACGGCCGCCGCAGCCGCCACCGCAGCGCCCACGACCGTGCCCGGCGCCGTCGTCCCGCAAGCCGCACCGCTGCCGCCCGGAACGACTGTCACCACGACCGTGACGCCGCCAGCTGCTACGCCAGCACCGGCGACGCCTGCACCTACCCTGCCGCGGCCGAACTGAGCCACGCAGCGGAAGATCGCCTCCTCCGCGGGGTGGGACCCAAACTGAGCGCTTGGCGGGCGGGCAACCACCCGATCTCGACAATCGATAAAAATCGCTCGCCCGCGCCAAAGCGGATTGCTATCAGGTGCCGTCGCTCACCCGCTCAGGCCATCCTCATGCTGAACGTCCGCCGCTCGGTTTCCACCGTTATCGCCACAGTCGCCGCCGGGCTGCTGCTTGGCGCATGCCAGACGGAGGCGGCGGATGGCTTCGCCGCCTGCGACGCAACAGATACCCCAGCCGCCGCGCAAACCGGCGGCGCGCTCTCGATCGCCCCGCTACAGTTCACCTGCAAGAAGCTGGAGAACGGCCTGCGCATCTATGCGATGCCGGACAAGAACACGGCCAGCGTCTCGGTCGCCGTCTGGTATGACGTCGGCTCGAAGGACGATCCCGAAGGCCGCTCCGGCTTCGCCCACCTGTTCGAACACCTGATGTTCAAGTCGACCACCAACCTCCCGCCCGAAGGCTTTGACCGCCTGACCGAGGATGCCGGCGGCTTCAACAACGCCTCCACCTGGAACGATTTCACGAACTACTACGAGACAGTTCCCGCAAACCATCTTCAGCGCGTGCTCTGGGGCGAGGCGGAGCGGATGGGCTCCCTCGTCATCGACGAAACCAACTTCAAGTCAGAGCGCGACGTGGTGAAGGAAGAGCTGCGCCAGTCCTACCTCTCCAATCCGTACGGCAAGCTGCTAGGCATGTATCTCTACCAGTCGGCCTTCACCGTTCACCCGTATGGCCGCCCCGGCATCGGCTCGCTCGAAAATCTCGACGCCGCGACCGTTGAAGACGTCCGCGCCTTCCATGCCGCCTACTATCGCCCCGACAACGCCATCCTCGTCGTCTCCGGCAATTTCGACGAAGCACAGCTCGACACCTACGTGAAGACCTATTTCGCTGGCCTCACCACGCCCAAGCGCGAGATCCCGCGCGTCACCGCCGTCGAACCCGCTCGCACAGAAGCCAAGACCTACACGGTCTACGAACCCAATGTGCCCTTCCCCGCCGCCGTCATCTCCTGGCCCTCGCCGGATTCCGCAAGCGCAGACAACGCGGCCCTCACGCTGATGGACGCCATCCTGCTGCGCGGCGAGTCTTCGCGCCTCTATCAGTCGCTGATGTACCAGCAGCAGGTCGCAGCCGACGTCGGCTCCAATTTCGACATCACCGCCCAGCCCGGAATCTACGCGCTCTATGTCATCCTCTCGGACGGCAAGACGGTGGATGAAGGCATCAACGCCCTCAAGGCCGAGATCGCCCGCATGCGCGACACGCCGGTTACAGCCGCCGAACTCGACGAGGCGCGCAACGAGCTGATCACCGCGGCCCTGCAGGGCCGCGAAAGCTCCGACGGCCGCGCTGACGATCTCGCCCGCAGTGTGATCCTCTACCGCAACGCCAAGGCGTCCGACGAAATGCTCGCCCAGCTGCAGACCGTCACCGCAGAGGACATCCAGCGCGTCGCCAAGGCGATCATGGATGATGCGAAATCCGTCACCATCAAGTATCTCCCCGAGGAGATGCAGAACGACGCGACCGAAGACACGTTCGCTGACGCGCCCACCATCCAGACCTCCAAGATCGACATCGCCGCCGCCGACATCCCAGTCTACACGCTCGCCGCCGAGGCCGATCGCAAGCCTCCGCCGGAAGCCGGCCCGCCCGTCGCGGCCAAGGTGCCGCCCGCCACCGAGAAGACGCTCGCCAACGGCCTGCGTGTCATCGTGGCGCCCAAACCCGGCCTGCCCCTGCTGAGCGCCAGCCTGCGCATCTCCGCCGGAAGCGCCTATGATCCTGCTGGCAAGTCCGGCCTCGCTGCCATGACAGCGGATCTCACCACGCGCGGCACCAAGACTCGCACGGCGACACAGATCGCCAGCGAGATCGAAAGCCTCGGCGCGGCGATCGGCGCGGGCGCCGGGCCCGACGCCACCGACGTCTCGATCTCCACCCGGTCGGACAAGGCCCAGCAGGCGTTCGCCATCATGGCGGACGTCGTCCAGAACCCCGCCTTCGCGCAGGAAGAGCTCGATCGCGCCCGTCAGGAGTCGTTGGACAACATCAAGGTCTCGCTCACACAACCGCGCGCCGTCGGCGGCCTCGCACTCAACCGCGCGCTGTTTGGCGCCGGCCCATATGGCGGCACGCCCACGGCAAAATCGCTCACCAGCCTGACGCAGGCCGAACTCGCCGCCTTCCATGCCGCCAGCTGGCGCCCGGATAACGCCGTGCTCGTCATCGCAGGCGACGTGACCCCTGAGGTGGGCTTTGCCATGGCAGAAGAGGCGCTAGGCGCCTGGGCCAAACCCACGACGCCTGCGCCAACCGCGCCCGCCGCAGGGGCGGTTGGCGCCCCGCGCGCCATCGCGCTCGACATGCCGCAGATCGGCCAGGCGGCTGTCTTCCTCGGTCGACCCGGTCCGTCGCGCCTGGCGGACGACTATTACGCAACCGCCGTCGCCAACAACGTCCTCGGCGGCGGCTACTCGGCGCGCCTCAACGCCGAGATCCGCATCAAGCGCGGCCTCTCCTACGGCGCCAACTCGTCGCTGTCGGCGCGCAAGCAACCCGGACCGATCATCGCGGCAGCGCAAACGCGCAATGACGCGGTGCCGGACGTTGTCGATCTCATGCTCAGTGAGTTCACCCGCCTCGGCGCCGAGCCGATCCCGGAGAAGGAACTCAGCGCCCGCAAGGCCGTGATCATCGGCGGCTTCGGCCGCTCGGTGGAAACCACGGCTGGCCTCGCAGGTCAGTACTCCTCCCTCGCCCAGTTCGGCCTGCCGCTCGACAAGCTGCAGACCTATTCGGACGAGATAAACGCCGTCACTGCTGATCAGGCGGCCGTCGCCGCGAAGACCCACTTCGATCCCGCGAACGCCACTGTCGTCATCGTCGGCGACGCGGCCCAGTTCTGGGACAAGGTGAAGGACAAGCGCCCCGGCATGGAACGTCTCGCGGTGTCGAAGCTGAACCTGGATTCGCCGACGCTGAAGTAGCGGAAGCGGGAAGCCCGCCCTCGTCCTTCGAGACGCCGCTACGCGGCTCCTCAGGATGAGGGCTCCGAGCGCGTCACGACGTCGAGAGGCCTCGTCCTGAGGGATCGCGGGCGCGACGGCAGCTACGCGAAAACTCCATCGGTGCGATTGTCTCGAAGGCTGAGGCCGGGCTCACCGAAACGGTTCGAAGCGCTTAGATCAGAAAAGGAAACGGGCCGGCGCGGTCACACGCGCCGGCCCGTTTGTATCCGTCCCACGGATTGGATCAGACCAGCGCGAACCCGCCGACCTTAACGGCCAGCGCCATCGCCAGCAGAATGGTCATCAGGATCGCCGCCGCAACGAGCGCGGCGACCACACGCACGCGTGTCATCTCGATATCGGCGGTGGGGTCGAGGAAATAGCTGCGCACCGTTGGGGGCTCGCAACGTTCATTGAGAAACCAGGGAGCCGTCCGCGTCCCGATCCACAGCGAGAAGGCCGTCGCGATGACGCTCGCCAAAAACATCGTGACGGCTGGGAACACATCAGCGAGTTCGCCGTTCATGTTGATTCAGCCTCCGGCCATCGACCGCGGCCAGCAGTGAATCAACTCGCTGACTTCGTCAAACGGGCCGTGAGTCGCAGCGCGCGTCTGCGCTGCTATTTCTTCAGGTTGCCGCAGAAGCGCTGGATACGCCGGCAAGCCTCTTCCAGCTTGTCGTTCGACGTTGCGTAGGAAATGCGGAACGCCGGGCTCAGGCCGAAGGCCGAACCGAAGACCACAGCCACCTTCTCCTCCTCGAGCAGCGCCGCAGCGAAATCCTCGTCATTCATCAGCTTCTTGCCGCCCGCCGTCGTCTTGCCGATGGCGCGCGAGCAGTCCGGATAGACGTAAAACGCGCCCTCCGGCGTCGGGCATTGCAGCTCTTCGGTCTGGTTCAGCATGCCGACCACGAGGTCGCGCCGCCCCTTGAACAGCTCCTGGTTGGGCTTGATGTACGACTGCGTCCCGTTCAGCGCCTCGACCGCCGCCCACTGCGAGATCGAGCACGGGTTGGACGTCGTCTGGCTCATCACCTTCGCCATACCCTTGATCAGGCTCTCGGGCCCGGCCGCATACCCGATCCGCCAGCCCGTCATCGAATAGGCCTTCGACACGCCGTTCATCGTCAGCGTGCGCTCGTAGAGCCGCGGCTCCACCTGCGCGATGGTGAAGAACTCAAACCCGTCGAACACCAGGTGCTCGTACATGTCGTCGGTCAGGATCCACACATGCGGATGCGCCAGCAGCACGTCCGCCAGCGCCCGCAGCTCGGCCTTGGTGTAGGCCGCGCCAGACGGGTTGGATGGCGAGTTGAGGATCAGCCATTTGGTCTTCGGCGTGATGGCGCGGTCGAGCGCCTCCGGCCGCAGCTTGTAGGCGTCCGCCGCAGTCGCTTCAGCAAACACCGGCGTCGCGCCGCAGATCAGCGCCATCTCCGGATAGCTGACCCAGTAGGGCGTCGGGATCACGACCTCGTCGCCCGGGTTCAGCGTCGCCATGAAGGCGTTGAAGATCACCGGCTTTCCGCCCGGCGAGACGTTCACCTGGCCTGGGCGGTAGTCCAGCCCGTTCTCGCGCTTGAACTTGCCGCAGATCGCTTCCTTGAGCTCAGGGATTCCGTCGACGTCCGTGTACTTCGTCTTGCCGTCCTGGATCGCCTTGATCGCCGCCTGCTTGACGTTGTCCGGCGTATCGAAATCAGGTTCGCCCGCGCCAAGGCCGATGACCTTCTCGCCCTTCTGCTGAAGCTCCCGCGCCTTCTGCGATACCGCGATGGTGGCGGAGGGCTTGATCCTTTTCAGGGCGTCGGAGACGGGGGCGGACATGGCAGTTGGCCTTTCCTGTTAGGTTCGCGGGCCGGTGAAGTTCGCCGGGCTGATACGCCGATCCGTCGCGGGAAAAAAGGTCGCACAGGCGGATTGGCGGGGGCCATGCCCACATTTCTGCCGTCAACTGCGAAAGGCGCCCCCGGATTTCAGCGAAAAACTGCGCCTTACCTCGGTCACACGTTCAAATTACAGTGGAGTCCGTTGTCTGAGGCCCCCTCTCGCAGGTATTCGGGGACCAAAATCAGGGAGTCCCTAGGAATGAAGTTCCGCTTGCCCGGCGCCACCGCGATCGCCGCCCTCATGCTGGCCGTTGCCGCGCCGGCCCCGCTTGCCTTCGCCCAGAACGGCGGCGCAGCGCCCGCCGTCACGGTCAGCCGCGAGGTCGTCCAGCCGCTCAATGAAGCGCGCAATGCGGTGATCGCCAAGGATTGGGCAACCGCGAAGACGAAGCTCGACGCGGCAACCGCCAAGGCCAAGACCCCGGCTGACAAGGCGCAGATCGAGCGCCTGCGGCTTGTCATGGCGGCCGAGACGAAAGACGGCAGGCAGCAGGTCGCCTCGATCAACATGCTGGTGGCCTCCGGCACGCTGACCCCCGATGAGGTGAAGCAGTACAAGGGCGCGATCGCCAGGGCGCACGCCGACGCCGGCGACACTGCCGCATCCCTCGTCGCCTTCCGCGCTTACATTGATGAATACGGCGGCACAGCCGATCAGTTCATCGCGATCGCCAACGACAGTTCGAAGGCGAACGACTACGCCACCGCGGTCACCTACGCCAACAAGGCCATCGCCGCCTCGAAAGCAACGGGCAAGCCGCCGGAATCCTGGTACAGCCTGCTGATGCGCGCCTACCAGCAGCAGAACCTCACCGCCGAGTACTATGGGGTGCTCGAGCAGAGGGTCGCCGACTATCCGACCGAGCAGAACTGGAAGCTGCTGATCGTGCGTGCGCAGAACGAGCCGAAGTTCAGCCGCGCAACCCACCTCGATCTCTACCGCACCCTGATCGCGGCCGGCGTAAAGCTGACCCCCCAGGAAAGAGGCGCCGCCGTCCGCGAGGCGCTCAATTCGCGCGGCCTGCCGAACGAGGCGCTCCAGCTGCTCGAAACTGCCGTCGCAAGCGGCGAAATGGCGACCCAGGAAGACAAGGACAATCTCGACAAAGCCAAGTCGCGCATTGCAGGCGACAAGGCCGGCCTTACGAAGGAAGCCTCGGAAGCCCTCGCCAAGGGAGACACCTCCTACCTCGCCAAACTCGGCGAAGCCTATCTGAGCTATGGCGACTACCCCAAGGCGATCGAGACGCTGCAGGCGGCGCTGTCGAAGGGCATCGCCAGTCCCGAAGAGACGGCGTTCGCGCGCCTCCACCTCGGCATTGCGCAATACCGCGCCGGCCAGGCGGATGCGGCTCGCACCACATGGGCCGAGGTCAAGTCAGACAATGGCACGACAGTCCTCGCCCAGAACTGGACGCTGATCTCGAAGATCAAGGCGTAAGCCAGCGACGAGCGCAAAAGACAAACGCCGCCCTCAACCGGGGCGGCGTTTTTCGTTTACTCTCCCCCACCCATCCCGAGCGATCGCGCGAGATAGATGTAGTGGCGCGCCCAACGATCGGCGTTCATCACCGGGTCCGAGTCGTTCGAGTGCCCGCCCTGCGTGTTCTCGTAGTAGAGCGCCGGATACCCCATCGCCTGCAGCCGCGCCGCAAACTTGCGCGCATGCCCCGGATGGACCCGGTCGTCGCGCTTGTTGGTCGTGATGTAGACCTCGGGATACTTCTGGTCGGGCTTGAGGTTCTGGTAGGCGGAATACGCCGCAATGAACCGGGCCTCATCCGCGA
>CAIKXW010000230.1 GCA_903831485.1 uncultured Alphaproteobacteria bacterium
CAGATCTTGCGGAAGTCGGCGCGCCGGTCACCCGGGATGATCTTGCGATGCATCGGGCGAGTGTGGAGCGACCGCTGCATGTTCGGCTGAAGGATTGCGTCGTGTCGTCTTCGCCGCCGCCGACGCAGGGGTTTGCGTCGTTACTGATCATGGCTCTGATCGATCGGGTGGGGGCGGCGCCAGAAAGCTTGGCGCAGGTGCATGCGATCGTGGAGGCGACGAAGCTGGCGTTCGCGATCCGCAATCGCGACGTGCACGATCCGGCGTTCATGACTCTGGACTGCCAGGGCATGCTGGACGATGTCGACCTGCTGGACATGATGGCGGCGCGGATCAATCCGGCGAAGGCGGCGCCATGGCCGCGTGGCGGGTGCGCGGGCGACACGACGTGGATTGGCGCGGCGGACAGGGATGGCTGCGTGGTGAGCATGATCCAGTCGATCTATTTCGAGTTCGGGTCTGGCGTGGTTCTGCCGCGGACGGGCCTGTTGTGGCAGAACCGGGGGACGAGTTTTCGGCTGGCGGCCGATGGATGGAACGCGCTGGCGCCGGGGCGGTTGCCTTTCCATACGCTCAACCCGTCGATGGCGCTGTTCGACGATGGGCGGGTGATGGCGTTCGGGACGATGGGCGGCGAGGGACAGCCGCAGACGCAGGCGGCGCTGTTCACGCGGTACGCGCGCAACGGGATGTCACTGGCTGATTCCGTCGCGGCGCCGCGCTGGCTGCTGGGGCGGACGTGGGGGGATGAGACGACGGCGCTGCGGGTGGAGTCACGGCTGGACGCAAAGGTGGTCGACGGGCTGCGCGATGCAGGCCATGCTGTGAAGATGGTTGAGGATTACTCCGATCTGATGGGTCATGCGGGCGCGATCGTGCGGCATGGCGACGGCGCGCTGGATGGGGCGAGCGACCCGCGCGCCGACGGGGGCGTTGCGTGGACGTGACGCTGAAGGCGGACGGCCGCGGCGCACGGGCCGAAACGCGTTGTCGTGAGCTGTCGCGCGCGCCTTACAGCGAAGAGGCGGACAAGCTGACGCGGCGGTTTCTGACGCCGGAGCATCGCGCGACGATTGACCGGATTTCGTTGTGGATGCGCGAAGCGGGGATGGAGCCGCGCGTGGATGCGGCGGGGTCTCTGGTGGCGCGCTGGGAGGGCGCCACGGCGAATGCGCCGGCGCTGGTGTTCGGGTCTCATGTCGACAGCGTGCGGGATGCAGGCGTCTATGACGGGATGCTTGGCGTGTTGCTGGGTCTGGCGGTGGTCGAGACGGTGCGCGCGGCGGGGCGGCAGTTTCCGTTTGCGATCGAGGTGGTCGGGTTCGGTGATGAAGAGGGCTCGCGCTTTCAGGCGGCGATGAATGGCAGCCGCGCGTTTGCGAGCCGGCTGGATGTGGACGCGGCGCTGGCGGCGACGGATCGCGATGGTGTGACGCTGGCCGAGGCGATGACGGCGTTCGGGCTTGATCCTTCGCGGATCGCGGAGGCGGGGCGCGGGCTGGGAACTTTGCTGGCGTTCGTCGAGCCGCATATCGAGCAGGGGCCTGTGCTGGAGGCGCAGGGCGTTGCGCTGGGCGTGGTGACGTCGATTGCAGGACAGTGGCGGCTGAAGGTTCGCTATACCGGTCAGGCGGGGCATGCGGGTACGACGCCGATGCATCTGCGGCGTGATCCGCTGATCGCGGCGGCCGAGGCTGTGCTGGTGATCGAGCGGATTGCTGCGGAGGGGCCGGAAGGGTTGGTCGCGACGGTCGGGCAGATCGGCGTGAAGCCTGGGGCTCCGAATGTGATTCCGGGTGTGGCGGAGTTCACGGTGGATGTGCGCGCGGGCGTGGATGCTGTGCGCGATCGCGGGCTGGCGGAGATCGAGGATGTGCTGCGGGAGATCGCGGCTGACCGCAAGCTGGGGTTGGAGATCGAGCGGGTGCAGAACCTGCCGGCGACGGAGATGGATGGGAGATTGCGCGGTCTGTTGAGTGCGGCGGCGGCGATGAAGGGGCAGGCGGCGTCTGATCTGGTGAGCGGGGCGGGGCATGATGCGATGATGCTTGCGCGGCTGGCGCCGGCGG